>JBFZCA010000354.1:0-4904 GCA_041308205.1 Planctomycetota bacterium
CATACCGAATGCTGCTCGACCCGACCATGCGCAACCCCGACACGGTCATGTCGCATTGTCCGCCCGGACACGTGGGAGGGAATGCGGCGACAACCGCGAAGAGAGACAGGGCGCACGACAATCTCCGCAAAGCTTCGGGCATGATCTTGACCTCGAACCGTCTGTGCACTGCCATTATGATCGGGAAGGTATGCTGAGTCAAGAGTGAAATGGAATCGTTTGCGGGGTGCGGCCGTCTGACGCCCCCCGGGGGGGCGAACGCACTTTCTGCTGAGGAGGAGGAGGACGCGCCCGCGCGTTCCTCTCACATCGCCGCCGCGATCGCCTCCGCCGCGCGCTCGGCCTGGACCACGCAGAGGTTGACCGAGATTCCGCGGAACGAGCTTCCCGCCAGGTGGAGGCCCGGCAGCGTCCGGCACGCGCGCGCGAGGGCCGCGAGGCGGTCCTCGTGGCCCGGCGGGTACTGGGCAATGCCCTCTTCGTAGCGGAAGATGAACCTCCGCGACGGCGCCGGCAGACGGCCGAAGACCGTAGCGAGATCCTCGAGGACTAGCGCCTCGATCGCGTCATCGGACAGCGTCACGGCCCGCGCGTTGCGCGCGCCGCCGACCATGCACGTCAGGAGCACGGAATCCGCGGGCGCGCGCCCCGGGAAGATGCTGCTCGACCACAGGGCGCCGAGGATGCGCAGGCGCTCCCTGCGCGGCACGAGGAAACCGAAGCCGTCGAGCGGATGGGGGAATGCGCGCGCGGGAAAGGCGAGCGCCGCGACGGCGATCGGCGCCGAGGGGATGCCGCGCAGGACGCCCGCTGCCGCGGGCAGCGCGTCGTAGAGGATCGAGGCGCACTGCGGCGCGGGTACGGCCAGGAGGACGCGCTCGGCCCTGATCGGCCCCGCGGGGGTCGCGAGCTCGAAGAGGCCGCCCCGGCGCGCGAGGCCGAGGACCGGCGTCGAGGTCCTGACCTTGTCGCCGAGCGCGGCCGCGAGCTTCTCGATGAGCGTCGCGAACCCGCCCTCGAACGAGGAGAGCACGCCGCCCGGGCCCGCCGGGCCGCCCGCCTTCGCCCCGCCGCCGCCCCGCATGCGCCGCCACATCTTGGCGAGCATCGCGCGCACGAGGCCGCCGTGCGCCGACTCCATGGCGTGCATCTTCGGGAAGGCGCTCCGAAGGCTCAGAACGGTCGAGTCCCCGGCGAAGACGCCCGTCACCATGGCGTCGACGAGCACCGCAGCGGCCTCAGCGCCGATTCTGCGCGCCGCGAAGTCGAACACGGTCTCGTCGCCGGGAGGCCGCCTTCGGGCGAAGGGTTCGGCCAGGACGCGCAGGCGCCCCGGCAGGGAAAGCAGGGGGCTGCGGAGGAACGCGATCGGGTTCTCGGGAACGCGCGCGAGGGCGCCCTTCCGGATGAGGAAGCGCTTGCGCGCCCCGGCGTTGCTCGGCACCGGCACAAGTCCGAGGTCGCGCGCCAGCGCGAGCGTCTCGGGCACGTTGTCCAAAAAGCCCGCGGGGCCGTGCTCGACGATGAAGCCGCCGGCGCGCGTCGTCGCGACGTTGCCGCCCGGGCGCGGCGCGGCCTCCAGGACGGCGATGTCCTCGATGCCGTACGTGCGGCTGAGCCGGTAACCGGTCGCCAGACCGGTCACGCCGCCGCCGACGATGGCCGCGCGGAGCGTCGTGTGCGCCATGGCAATGTCTCCTGAGGCCGTAGGCTGCAGGCTACAGTATGCGGGATACGTCCTCCGAGTATATAATAGTGCATTCACGCGGGTAGACCCTCGAATCGAAGGATCGCGTCGGCCCGTGCCGCGCGCGGCTCCGAGGAGGCTCCTCTGGACTGGACGACGTTTCGATCGACATGGGCGCCGGGCCGGGTGATCCCGGTCTCGCGCGAGCTGCTCGCCGACACGCTGACCCCGGTGTCCGCGTACCTGCGGATTCGCGGGCGGGCGCGCTCGGCCTTTCTGCTCGAGAGCGTCGAGGGGGGCGAGCGCGTCGCGCGCTGGTCGTTCCTCGGCAGGGACCCGTACCTGGTGCTGCGCGGCCGCGGCCGCGGCGTCGAGCGCGTCTCCGCGGCCGGCGTCGCGACCATCGAGAAGGACTTCTTCGCGGCGCTCAGGGAGGAGACGCGGCGCGTGACGCCGGTCGCCGTCGCCGGACTGCCGCCCTTCTCGGGCGGCGGCGTGGGCTTCCTGGCCTACGATGCGGTCAGGCTCATCGAAAAGATCCCCGACCGGCACGGCGGGGCCGATGAGTCGCTCGGCGAGTTCCACTTCTTCGGCACGGTGCTCGCCTTCGACCACGTCCGGCACCGCATTCACGTGATCACGAACGTCTTCGTCGACGGGGAGACCGGCACGCCCGAGCGCGCCTACCGCGACGCCCAGCGCAGGCTCGACGAGGTCGAGGAACTGCTCACGCGCGAGACGGCGGCGTTTCCGCCGCTCAGGCGCAGCGGCGGCGCGATCGAGCCGGTCGCGAACTTCACCAAAGAAGGCTTCTGCGACGCCGTCGCCAAGGGCAAGGACTACATTCGCAAGGGCGACATCTTCCAGATCGTGCTCTCGCAGCGCTTCCGCCTGCCCGTCACCGCCGACCCGTTCACGGTGTACCGCGCGCTCAGGGCCATGAACCCCTCGCCGTATCTCTTCTTCTTCGAGACGCGCGACGAGGACGGCGACCTCGCCGTGCTCGGGTCGTCGCCGGAGACGCTGGTCAAGGTGGCGCAGCGGCGCGTCTACGTGCGGCCGATCGCCGGCACGCGGCCGCGCGGCGCGAACGAGGAAGAGGACCGGCGCCTCGAGGCCGAGCTGCTCGCGGACGAGAAGGAGCTCGCCGAGCACCGCATGCTGGTCGACCTCGGGCGCCACGATGTCGGCCGCGTCGCCAAGTACGGCACGGTCAGGTGGCCCGAGCTGATGGTGGTCGAGCGCTACAGCCACGTCATGCACATCGTGAGCCAGGTCACGGGCGAGCTGCGCGACGACTGCGACGCGCTCGATGCGCTCGCGGCCGGCTTCCCCGCCGGCACGGTCACGGGCGCCCCCAAGATCAGGGCCATGGAGCTCATCGACGAGCTGGAGCCCGAGCGGCGCGGCCCGTACGCGGGCGCCGTCGGCTATCTCGACTTCCGCGGCAACCTCGACACGGCCATCGCGATTCGCACGCTCGTCATCCGCTCGGGCCAGGCCTGGGTGCAGGCCGGGGCGGGCATCGTCGCCGACTCGGTTCCCGAGCGCGAGTACCTGGAGACGGTGCACAAGTCGCGCGCGCTCTTCGGCGCCATCGCGCACGCCGAGGAGGGGTTGGCATGATCCTGCTTGTCGACAACTACGACTCGTTCAGCTTCAACCTGGTCCAGTACGTGGGCGAGACGGGCCGCGAGGTCCAGGTCGTGAGAAACGACGCCGTGACGCCGGAGGAAGCGCTCGCGCGCAAGCCCAAAGGCATCATCATCTCGCCCGGCCCGGGGCGGCCCGAGGATGCCGGGATCTCGGAGGCGCTCATTCGCGCCGCGCAGGACGTCTGCCCGGTGCTCGGCGTGTGCCTGGGGCATCAGGCGCTCGGCCACGCCTACGGCGGGACGATCGCGGGCGCGCCGGTGCTCGTCCACGGCAAGGCCTCGGCGGTGACGCACGCGGGGACCGGCATCCTCGCGGGGCTTCCGAGCCCGTTCATGGCGGGAAGATACCACTCGCTCATCGTGGCGCGCGAGGGTTTGCCCGCGGAGCTCGAGATCATCGCCGAGACCGAAGACAAGCTCATCATGGGTTTGAAGCTCAAGGGCCGGGAGGTCTGGGGCGTCCAGTTCCACCCGGAATCGATTCTCACCGAGCACGGCAAGTTGATAATCGAGAACTTCGTGCGGCGCTGCGGCGCCTGAGGTGCGCGCATGATCACCGATGCGATCAAGCGGCTGGTCGCGGGCGGGAGCCTGTCGGAGGCCGAGAGCGAGGCGCTGCTTGCGGACATCATGGAGGGCAAGGGCACGGACGCGCAGATCGGCGCCGTGCTGGCGCTCCTCAGGCGCAACGGCGAGACTCCCGAGGAGATCGCGGGCTTCGTCAGGGCCATGCGCGCCAAGGCGCTCGCCGTGCCCTTCACGGGCGAGAGCATGGATCTCTGCGGCACGGGCGGCGACGGCAAGGGCACGATCAACATCTCGACCGCGGCGAGCTTCATCGTCGCGGCCTGCGGCGTCACGGTCGCCAAGCACGGCAACCGCGCGGCGACGAGCAAGAGCGGCGGCGCGGATGTCCTCGAGCAGCTCGGGCTGAACCTCGATGCGCCGGCGGAGAAGCTCGCCGGCGCGCTCAGGGATGTCGGGATCTGCTTCCTGTTCGCCCGCGTCATCCACCCGGCGATGCGCTTCGTGGCCAAGGCGCGGAGCGAACTCGGCACGCGCACGGTGTTCAACATGCTGGGTCCGCTCACCAACCCCGTCGCGCCGCGCCATCAGCTCCTCGGCGTCTTCGCGCCCGAGGCCGCGCCGCTCATGGCGGCGGCGCTCTGCCGCGTGGGCGTGACGCGCGCGTGGCTCGTCCACGGCGAAGGCGGCGTCGACGAGGTGAGCCCCGCGGGCCCGACGCGCGTCTGGGACGTCGAGGGCGATCGCGTGAGCGAACGCGTCGTCGCGCCGGCCGACTTCGGCCTGCCTGCTCGGTCGCTCGATCTGATCCGCGGGGGGGACGCCGCGCACAACGCCGAGGTCATGCGCGCCGTGCTGCGGGGCGAGGAGAGCCCGGCGTACGAGGCCGTGCTCATGAACGCCGCCGCCGCCCTCCTGATCGCGGGCCGTGCGGGCGACCTGAAGGCCGGCGTCGCCCGCGCGCGCGAGGCGGTGAAGAGCGGCGCGGCGCTCGCGAAGCTCGCGCGCCTCCTGGAGTACATGGCGGCGTGACGATG
>JBFZCA010000355.1:0-12785 GCA_041308205.1 Planctomycetota bacterium
CCACGGCGCGGGCGATCACGCCCGCAACCGGCTGCCGGACGCGGGGCGAGATGCGGCGGGGCAGGATCCGGACGTCGTCGAACCCGAGGAGCCGGCAGGCCTCCTCCAGGACCGCGGCGCGATGGGCGCGGGGCTCGCAGAGGACGAGCGCCAGCTCGGGGTGCATGATCTTGAGCGGGATTCCCGGGAACCCGGCGCCGGACCCGAGGTCGAGGAGGGGCGACGGCAGCTCGACGTGCAGGCCCGCGAGCACGCTGTCCACGTAGTGCTTGAGCACGATCGTCGTGAACGCGTGCAGGCGCGAGAGGTTGAGCTCCTCGTTGCGCCGCCTGAAGAGCGTGTGGAAGGTCCAGAACTTCGCGAGCTGCGCATCGGTGAGCGCGATGCCGCGTTCGGCGAAGAGCGCGCGCAGGAGCTCGGGGCTCGGGTCGGCGCGGTGGTGCTGGTCGGGCATGGCTTCTTTCCGGCGGTCGTCCGCGATGGGGCGCAACGGCGCAATTATGGTGCGCGCGGGGGGCGGAGTTCAAGGGCCCGGAGGAGGAATGTCCGGCCCGAGAGCAGCGCGCCGCCGCCGAAACGGTCGCGCACGGCGTCCTGCGCATCCATGAGCGCGTGGCGGGCGAGCGCGCGTTCCTCGCGCGCATCGAGCGCCGGCTGGATGGCGCCCGTGTCGGGGGCGAGGCGGTGCAATGCGATGCAGAGCCCGCGGGGGGCCGTGGCGCGCGTGCGGGCGCGGCGGTAGGCGTGCAACGCCGCCTCGTACAGCGTGTCGTCGAGCCTGGCGCCTTCCGCCAGGCCGCGCGATGCCGTGTTCCGGATGCCGTCGAGGTATTCGATGGTCACCGCCGCGGTCCTGCAGGCAAGGCCCAGCCGGCGGAGCGCGCGGCCCGCATCCTCGACCAGGCCGCGCAGGAGCGCCTCCGGCGTCTCGGGGTTCGTTTCGATCGCCGCGAGGTTGACCTGCCGGCTGATGGCGCGCGGAAGCTCCGCGCGGCGGCACGGCCCGCCGTCCCGGCCGCGGCAGCGTTCGAACAAGACGCGCCCCGGCGCGCCGAACATGTCGACGAGCGTGTGCCGGTCGAGCGCGCGGAGCTCCGCCACGGTGGCGAGGTTGAGCTTGCGGAGCGCGCGCGCCCGCGCGGGGCCGATGCCGGGCAGCTTCTCGATCGGGAGGCGCGCGACGAAGGGCTCCTCGTCGCCGGGAGGGATCAGGCCCAGGCCGCGGGGCTTGGCCGCCTTGGCGGCGAGCGCGGCGATCATGCGGTTGGCGCCGAGCCCCGCGGATACCGCCAGGCCGGTCCGTTCCGCGATGGCCGCCTGGATGCGGCGGGCGGCGTTGACATGCCCGCCGTGGAGGCGCTCGGTGCCCGTCAGATCGAGATCGGCCTCGTCCAGATACGTTTCCACGCAGGGCGCGTAGTGCCTGCAGATCTCGAAGGCCTCCTCGGAGAACGCGCGGTAGATCGTCTCGCGGGGGGGGACGATGACAAGGCGCGGGCACAGACGCAGCGCCTTTGCGCACGGCATGCCGGCGTGGATGCCGAAGGCGCGGGCCTCGTAGCTTGCGGACGCGACGACTCCTCTGCCCACGGCGATGGGGCGGCCCGGGAGGCGGGGGTTGCGGAGCTGCTCCACGGAGGCGAAGAACGCATCGAAATCCAGATGTAGGATCCACGCCTGCATGCCTATGCCTCGTTGAGCAGGCTCTCCAGGCGCCAGAAAGGTTCGCCCTCGGTGTAGGCGAGCTGGAAAACCTCCCCGGTGTCGACCGTCACCGAGAAACCGTGGCGGGGCGGGTCGAGGGATCGGTCCACCCAGCGCGCGTTGATCCGGCGGACGCGGTAGCGGCGCGAGCCGCGCCGGAAGCACACCGGACGAAATCCCGCCGGCGCAAAGGCGACCCAGGTGCGCGAGAGCACCTCGTTGAGCATCTCTTCGTACATGCCGAGTCCTCGTGGCGAGGCGGCACGTACGAGTATAACAAACGAACGTTTGTTGTCAAGCGCTCCGGATGCACACGAGCGCGCGAGCCCTTACCGTCCGCACTGCTCCGCGCACTCGACGGTGTCGGGCGTCTCGTCGATTCCGAGATCCGGGAAGGGCGCCGGGGGCGGCGGACCCGAGGCGAAAAGATACCCGAGCAGATAGATCGCGTCGGCGATGTCGACGCCGGTGCTGTCGTTGGCATTGAGCGAATCCACGCATTTCACGGGCTTGCTGCCGAAGAGATACGAAAGGATTGCGATGGCGTCGGCGATGTCGTACTTGCTGTCGCAGTTCGCATCGCCGCGCCGGAACGTGACCCCCTCGGTGCACGTGTAGGCGCCGGCGAGGACGGCCGAGCCTCCGGCCGTCGTGACCTGGATATCGCGCCCGCCGGTGACGCCTCCGCAGGCCGGTATGCGGCACGTGAGCTGCGTCGGGCCGAGGACGCTGACCTGGGTCGCGGCAACGCCGCCGCACAGGACGGTCGTATCGGTCGCGTCGGTGAAATTCGTTCCCGCGATCGTGACGACGACATCGCCGGGGCCGCTGGCGGGAGCGACGGACACGATCGTCGGCGCCTCGACGTACGTGAAGGCGTTGTCGAGCGAGCCGCTGCCGATGGTGTTGGTCGCGACGACGGTCACCGGACCCGCGGCATGCGGAGGCGCGTTGCCCGTGATCGTCGTGGCGTTCACGTACACGAGGTTCTGGAGCGCCTCTCCGCCGAAGGTCACGGCGGTGTCGGCGGTGAAGCCCTGACCCGCGACGGAGACCGCGGCGCCGCCCGCGACGGCGCCCCACACGGGCGTCACCGCCGTGATGATGGGCGCCGCCACCACGGTGACCGCGCCGTCGACGAGCGAGGGCGTGACCGTGTTGCCGTCGATCGTGAAGACCGGGTCGATGACCGGCGCGCCGAGATCCGCGCGCAGGTCGATCGGCAGGGCGGTGCCGCCTGCCACGCCGGCGGCGACGTTGAAATAGACATCGAAAACGGCATGATTCGTGCCGGCCGGGAGGTCCGTGAAGGTCCAGGGATCGCCGAACTCGAGGATCATGGCGGCGCCGAAGTAGGTCGCGCCGGTGATCGAAACGAACTTCTCCGCGGCGGCGGTCGCGGCGCCGAGCTCGAGGCGCACGAACGTCAGGCGGCTGTCGTACGCGCCGGCGAACGAGATCCCCTGAACGGGCGCATCGTTGTCGGCCAGGATTCGGACGCGGAGCTCGGTCTGCCCCGCGGCCGCGGTGGTGCTCTCGACCTTGATCGCGTTGGCTGCCGAGAGGGCTCCCGCCGAGAGACACAACGCCGCCGCCCATATGACGTTTCTCATGATGGTGTACCTCGTTTCTTGTGCCCGGAACGCACACGGCCTGTCGATGACGGAGCCTTCGTACGAACCCGAAGCCCCGAAGCAATCCAGAAACCAGGTTCAATCGTACCAGAAACACATGGCGGCGACAATCATCGTGGCGGAAACGGCCCCGGAATCCTCAGGACGGGAGACGCCGGGCGCGCCGGACGGCGCTCCGCCCCTCGGGAAAGAGGCGTACCGTGCCGACGACGGCGAGCCCCTTGCGCCGGGCCCAGAGCGCGATCGCCTGCGGCGTGGACGCGCGCGAGCAGGAGCGCGAGTAGCGCGAGTGAACGTGGAGATCGACGAGCAGCTCCGGGGCGGCGGCGGTCATGCGGCGCTATCGCGTCCTGAGGTCGCCGCGCAGCACGGCCACCAGCTTGCCGTAGATGCGGACATCGGACCTGTCGTCGAGCGTGATGGGCGCGTAGCGCGAGTTCTCGGGCTTGAGCAGCACGCGGTTGCCGCGCACGTGCACGCGCTTGAGCGTGCCGCCGCCCTCGACGAGCACCGCGGCGATCTCGCCGTTCTCGACGCGCTGCTGCCTGCGGACGATGACGTAGTCCCCGTCGAAGATGCCGGCCCGGCACATGCTGTCGCCGACCACCTTCAGGGCGACGACCTCGCCGCGCCCCGCGAAGGTCGAGGGCTCCATGAGCAGCTCGCCCCCGGGCCCCTCGTCGGGGCTCTCGATCGGGCCGCCGGCCTGGATGCGCCCGGCGATGGGGATGCCCGGCGGGCAGAGGACGCGGTAGCGGCGGCTCCGGCCGACCTGGCTCACGTACCCGTCGCGCGCGAGCGCGGAGAGATGCACGTACACCGTGGCCGGGGAACGGAGGTGCAGGGCTTCGCACAGGTCGCGCACGCTCAGGCCCATGCCCTGGCGGGCCGCATCGGTCAGAAGCGCGAGGATCTCCTTGCGTCGTTCGGTGAGCATGACGGAGTGGATTGTAGCGCGGCGCGGCGGCGTTGCCAAGCAATGGAACCCCTTGGTTGCGGGCGCGGCCTCGCGTATAATCTGGCTCGCCGGACGCGCGCCGGTGCGGCACGAAGTCGTCGTGCGGAGGATCGCCATGGCTGCCATCCGCGTGCAGGTCAGGAAGGACGGGGGCATCGTGCTTCCGCGGAACGTGCTCGATGCGCTCGAGGCGGACGCGGGTTCGTACCTTGCGATCACGGTGGAGGAGAATCGGGTCGTCCTGCAGAAGACGACGTTCGATCCCTTTGCCGAGGCGCACAAGAAGCCGGACCCGGACGCGTTCGAGAAGATTCTCAAGCAGCAGCGCGAGGGGTTGGACAAGGCGGAGCGCGATTTCATGCAGCGAATGAAGGAGCCGCCGCCCGAGGTGAGACCCGAGGACAAGCCGGAATTCTGGGATTGATGGCTGTGGGAGCCCGGCACACCTGCGGGCGCGGGAGCCCGAGATGAGGCGGCAGGCGAGCCTGCACGCCGGCGACGCGCCGGCCCTGGCGTTCGACCGCGTCTGGTTCGCGTACGAGGCGCCGGTCGTGCTCGAGGATGTCACGCTGTCGATACCGCGCGGCGATTTCGTCAGCCTCGTCGGACCGAACGGCGGCGGCAAGACGACGCTTCTCAGGCTCGCGCTCGGACTGGTCGCGCCGACCCGCGGGAAAATCGGCGTTCTCGGCATGGCGCCCGCCGACGCGCGGCGGTTCGTCGGCTACGTGCCGCAGCACCAGGTGTTCGACGCGCAGTTTCCCGTCACGGTCATGGATGTGACGGTGATGGGGCGCCTGGGGCTGGCGCGGTCCCTCGGCCCCTACGGCCGCCGCGAGAAGGAACTGGCCCGCGAGGCGCTGGGGAAGGTCGGGCTGCTCGATGCGCGCGACCGTCCGTTCTCCACGCTCTCGGGCGGTCAGCGCCAGCGCGTGCTGATCGCGCGGGCGCTGGCGTCGGCGCCGGAGCTGCTGCTCATGGACGAGCCGACGGCGAACATCGATTCCCCGGCGCTCGTCGAGCTGTACGACCTTCTGCGCCTGCTCAACCAGGCCATGACCGTGGTCCTGGTCTCGCACGACCTGGGGTTCGTGTCGCGCCTCGTGCGGCGGGTGGTGTGCGTCAACCGGACGGTGACGACCCATCCCGTGGGCGAGCTGTCGGGGGCGGAGATGCAGCGCCTGTACGGAACGGCGGTGCACATGGTGCGCCACGACGTGCACGGGGACGGGGGGGGCTGCGGATGCACGAGTTCCTGACGGCCCTCGGGGATTTCGCGTTTCTGCGCTACGCGCTGGCCGGCGGCCTGCTCGTGAGCGTCGCGGGCGGCATCGTGGGGTCGCTCGTCGTGACGCGGCGCCTGACCGCGCTCGCGGGCGGGATCGCGCACTTCGTCCTCGGCGGCATGGGCGGCGCGCGGTACCTCAGCAAGGTCCACGGCATCGAGTGGTTGAGCCCGCTTCACGGCGCGCTGGCGGCGGCCCTGCTCGCCGCCGTCATCATGACGTTCGTGCGCCTGCACGCCAAGGAGCGCGAGGACACGCTGATCGGCGCCCTCTGGGCGCTCGGCATGGCGGCCGGCGTGCTCTTCATCTGGCGCACGCCGGGCTACAACGAGGACCTCATGGCGTATCTCTTCGGCGACATACTGCTCATGTCGCGCGGGGATCTCGTCGTGATAGTGATCCTGGATGCGATCGTCCTGGCGGTCGCGTTCGGATTCTACGGGCAGCTCGTGGCGGTGTGCTTCGACGAGGAGTTCGCGCGGCTGCGCGGCCTGCCGGTCGATCTCTTCTACTTCGTGTTCCTGTGCCTGACGGCGCTCACGGTCGTCGTGCTCGTCACGGTCGTCGGCGTGGTCATGGTGATCGCGCTCCTGACGCTGCCCGTGGCCGCGGCCGGAAAATGCTCGACGCGCCTGTGGCAGATGATGGCGCTTTCGACGGTCTTCATCGCCGGCCTGACGACGCTCGGCCTCGCCGTGAGCTACGACGCGAACCTGCCGACGGGCGCGACGATCGTGATGCTCGCGGGCGTGCTCTACGTGGTCGTGACGCTGGGGTGGAAGGCGCTGGCGTACGTGCGCGCGCATTCGCGGGGGTGAACGGCCTGCCTCGCCGGGGCATGTAGCGCGGTGGCATCGTCCTACCGTCTTCCCCGGACGCGGGGAGCAGCTGCGCGAATGGAAGACGAGAAAGGCCACGAAGGCACGAAGGCACGAAGGGTCTCGGGTGCAACCCGAGCGCGCGGTGATTCACCGCTGATCCTTTGTGTCTTGGTGCCTTTGTGGCATCGTCCTTCCTTCCTCCCCGGACGCGGGGGGCAGCCGCGCGGGTGGAAGACGAGGGCGCGCGCGCCGGCCGCGAACAGGACCTGGGCGCCGCAGCGCGCGCAGGGAAAGCGCCGCTCCTCGGCCATGCGATGTTACGAGGCCGCCGGCAGCGGCGGCGGCGCCGCGGGAAAGAGCGCGGCCAGCTCGGGGACCGCGCCCGCGGGCGTCCACTGCGGCATGCCCTGCCGCCACACGAGCGTTGCGGCCGTGATCTCGCCGGCATGGGCCTTGCGGCCCAGCGCGACGAGGTCGAAAGGCCCGGCCTGCACGCCGCCGGCCGCCGCGTAGAACATGGCGGCCGCGCCGGGGAGCGGCGGGGGCTGCGAGGCGCCGGCCATCTGCTGCCCCATCTGGTTGGCCATGGCGAAGCCCATGCCCATGCCCATGCCGCCTGCCGCCATGCCGCCCGGGTTGCGCGCGGCTTCCTCCATGGCCTGCGCGGCCTGGAACTGCGAGAAGCGGTTGAGGTCGCCGATCGCGCCCATGCTGCTGCGCGCGTCGACGGCCTTCTCGACCTCGGGAGGCAGCGAAATGTTCTCGACGTAGAACTGCGAGAGCTCGAGGCCGTAGGCGTCGAACTCGGGGGCGATCTTCTGCCTGACGAAATCGGCCATCTCGTCGTAGTGCGCCGCCAGGTCGAGGACCGGTATCGCGCGCTCGGCGACGGCGTCCGAGAAGCGCGCCACGACGATGTTCCGGAGCTGCTCCATGATCTCGTCGATCGTGAAGCGGGAGTCCGTGCCGGCGATCTCGCGGATGAACTTGACGGCGTCGGCGACGCGCATGGCGTACGTGCCGAAGGCCCGCAGCCTGACCGGCCCGAACTCGGCATCGCGGCGGATCACGGGGTTCTTGGTGCCCCATTTCAGGTCGGTGAAACGCCTGGTGTTGACGAAGTAGACCTCGGCCTTGAAGGGGCTGTGAAAACCGTACTTCCAGCCCTGCAGGGTCGAGAGGATCGGCAGGTTCTTCGTCTCGAGCTCGTACATGCCGGGGGGAAACGCGTCGGCGACCTTGCCCATGTTGACGAAGACGGCGGTCTGCGATTCGCGGACGACGAGCTGGGCGCCGAACTTGATCTCGTTGCCGTGGCGCTCGAAGCGCCAGACGATCGTGTCGCGCGAGTCATCGGTCCACTGGAGGATGTCGACGAACTCGCCGCGGATCTTGTCCCACAGTCCCATGCGGTCACCTCCGTTCGGTTGCGCTGTCATACTGTACTTGGGATGGGGTAGGTCGTGCAAGCATCTGGTTTTTTCAGGCGGCCGCGGGTATGCTGATGCCGTTGACGTTAATCCTCGCCGGCGGCGAAAATCGGGGCCGCCCGTTCGTCGTACGTGATGCGGGCGCGCGGCGCCCGTGGTCTCGCGGAGGTTCGACGCCCATGAGTGAGTGGTTTTCCCGGATCGACACCCTGGAGAAGGTGTTCTTCGCCTGCACCGTCTTCGGGGGAGTGTTCTTCACCGTCAGGCTGGTGATCCAGTTCATCGGCTTCGACTCCCACGATGCGGCCGACGGCGTCCCGGACGTGGTTCCGGACGCGCCCCAGGATCTGCATGCGATCGGGGATTCCGATCTGAGCTTCAAGCTCCTGACGATCCAGGGCATCACGGCGTTCCTCATGCTCTTCGGCCTCACCGGCATGGCCATGAAGGAGATGCAGGCGGTCGGCGATGTGCAGGCGATCGCGATCGCGACCGGCGCGGGGTGCGCGATGACGTACGTCCAGGCCAAGTTCATGGGCATGCTTTTCAAGCTGCAGGCAAGCGGCAACCTGCACCTCGGCAATGCGGTGGGACAAGAGGGCGTCGTCTACCTGACGATCAGGGCGGGCGGCTCGGGTCGGGCGCAGGTGTCCGTGCAGGGCCGGCGCAAGATCTTCGATGCCGTCAGCAAAGACCGGGAAGAGATCAAGACCGGCGAGCGCGTCCGCGTCACGGAGGTCTCGCCGGGCAGCGTGCTCGTCGTCGAACGTATCGCGTGACACTCGCACAGGAGGAGTAGCGTATGGAATGGCTCATCGGGATCATCGTCGTCATCATAGCGATCTTGCTCTCGGCGCTGATGGTGTTCGCGGCGCGCTTCAAGCGCTGCCCGTCCGACAAGATCCTCGTCATCTACGGCCGCACGCAGAAGGGGCAGTTCGCCCGCTGCATCCACGGCGGCGGCGCGTTCGTCATGCCGCTGATCCAGGACTGCGCGTTCCTGGACCTGATCCCGATGACGATCAACATTCCGCTGGAGAACGCGCTGTCGCTCCAGAACATCCGCGTCAACGTGCCGAGCACGTTCACGGTCGGCATCAGCACCGATCCGGACGTCATGACCAACGCCGCCGAGCGCCTCCTCGGGCAGAAGATGGATGCCATCGAGGACATGGTGCGCGAGATCATCTTCGGCCAGCTCAGGCTGACGGTCGCGTCGCTCACGATCGAGCAGATCAACCAGGACCGCGAGAGCTTCCTCGAGGCCATCAGGAAGAACGTCGAGCCCGAGCTCAACAAGGTCGGCCTGTACCTGATCAACGTGAACATCACGGACATCACGGACGAGTCCGGGTACATCCAGGCGCTCGGCAAGAAGGCCGCGTCGGAGGCCATCAACCAGGCGCGCGTCGATGTCGCCGAGCAGGAGAAGATGGGCGCCATCGGCCAGGCGGAGGCCAACAAGGTCAGGGAGATCCGGGTCGCCGAGAACGAGGCCGAGCAGGCCAAGGGCAAGAAGAAGGCCGAGGCCGACCGGCGCATCTACCTGCAGCAGCAGGAGACGGCCGCATCGGTGGGCGAGGCCGAGGCCAACCGCGGGAAGGAGATCGCGGTCGCCGAGAACATCGCCGAGGCCGACAAGGGCAAGAAACGCGCCGAGGCAGGCAGGCGCGTGTTCGTCCAGCAGCAGGAGGCCGAGGCGATCAAGGGCGAGAACACGGCCAAGGCCAGCATCGCGGCCTACGAGGCCGAACTGGCCATGCGCCAGGCCGAGGCCATGCAGCGCGGCGAGATCGCGAAGCGCGAGGCGCTGGCCGAGGTGCAGAAGGCCCAGTACAAGGCCGAGCAGGAGCGCCTGCGCGCGGCCGAGGTCGTCAGGGAGGAGGTCGAGAAGACCAAGATGGAGATCGCGGCCGAGGCCCAGGCCGAGAAGACGCGCCGGGAGGCGCGCGGCCAGGCGGACGCGATTCTCTTCAAGTACCAGGCCGAGGCCGAGGGGCTCAAGAAGGTGCTCGATGCGAAGGCCGCCGGCTACCGCGCCCTGGTCGAGAGCTGCAGCGGGGACTCCAAGGCCGCCGCGACGCTGCTCATGATCGAGAAGATCGAGGAGGTCGTCGCGCACCAGGTCGAGGCGATCAAGAACCTCAAGATCGACAAGGTGACGGTCTGGGACTCGGGCGGCGGAGACGGCAAGGGCTCCTCGACCGCGAACTTCGTGTCGAGCCTGGTGAAGAGCCTGCCGCCGATCCACGACCTGGCGCAGATGGCGGGCGTCGAGCTTCCCGAGTTCCTCGGCCGTCTGGCCGAGGGCGGCGGCGGGGCGAAGGAGCGCGGAAAACCGGCGGGCAAGCCGTGAGCCGGGAGACGCCGCCGCGGGCCGTGATCTTCCGCGCGGCCTACGCCGTGTAGCGCCCGAATTCCCGCGCGGCCTCGAAGAAGGCCTGCACGTTCGCAACCGGAATCTTGGCCTGGATGTTATGAATCGCGTTGAGGACGAAGCCGCCCCCCGGTGCGAAAGTCTCGATGCGCGCGCGCACTTGCGCGCGGACCTCGTCGGGGGTGCCGTAGGGGAGCGTCTTCTGCGTGTCGACGGCGCCTCCCCAGAAGGTGAGGCGGGCGCCGTGCGCGCGCTTGAGCTCGGCGGGGTCCATGTGCGCGGCCGAGCACTGGACCGGGTTCAGGATGTCGAAGCCGGCCTCGATGAAATCGGGGATGAAGGCCGCGACCGAGCCGCACGTGTGGATGAAGCTCTTCCACTTCGTCCGGCGGTGGATCCAGTTGTTGACCTCGATGTGGAAGGGCTTGTACAGGTCGCGGTACGCGGCCGGCGCGATGAACGGCCCGGCCTGGCAGCCGAAGTCGGTGCCCGTGACGAACACCGCGGCGACCTTGTCACCGACGACGGCGTGGATCTTGGCGAGGTTCTCCAGGGCGATCGCGCACTGGCGCTCGAAGATCCTGTAGACGTGGTCGCGGCGCGCCGCGGTGCTCATGTACCACTCGGCGACGTCGCGGATTCCCCGGGGGTGCTTGAGCCAGGGTGCGGGAACGAGCGCGATGTCGCCGAAGGCCGTGCCGCCGAAGGAGGCGATGATCGCCTTGTCGGTCTTCGTGAAGAGGCGTTGGGCCTCGCGGCCGAAGTGCGCGAGCTCGGCGGGGTCGATCGGGCCGAATTCCTGGAGATTGTCCGCGGGATCGAGCCTGTCGTCGTCGATCGGATCCTGGCGGATGATGCTGTCGAAGAAGCAGCCGCCCTTGGGCATCCTGCCGCTCGGCGGCGCCGAGTGATCGCCCTCCGGGTACATGAGGATGTCGCCGTTCGCGTCGGGCGTCGTGTTGAAGCCCTCCGGCACGAGCACGGGCGTGCCGTCGAACAGCGTCCACGGCTTCCAGTTCTCGTTGGCGAAGCCGAACATCGTGCGCGTGCCGTACAGGCCCGCGACATCGATGCCGAGCGCGTCCATGAGGTCGGGCGCGATCGCGCCGAGCATCTGGTAGGGCTCGGTCACCTTGACCGGCGTTCCGGGCTCGTCCAGGCCGAGGTGCTGCCTGAGGCGGTACACCGAGCTCGCGTGCATGCCGGTGACGGCGGTGCCGCCGAGGTCGATGGGGACGCGGTCGGGCTCCTTGTGGTCGAGCGCGCGCAGGACTCGTTCGCGACTGGTCGTCATGACGGATGTCTCCTTTCCGGCGTGGGACGGCTCCGCGCGCGCGATTGTACGCAGTTTCCGCCCGAGGGGGTAGCCCTCGGCGGGGGGGTATGATGGCATGACCATGCGATGCCCTTGTTGTGCACATGCTTTCGAGATGATCTTCGGCGACAGGGAGGGGCGGCGCTGCGGGTCCTGCGGCGCCGTGTGGCTGCGGGCCGGCCGCGCGAGGGAGTTCTTCGGCGACTACCTGGCCGCGGTCGCGTGGTCGGAAACCGGGCCGGCGTGTCCGGCCGGCTGCGGTCCGCTGCACGGGGGTGAGGCCAGCGGCATCGCGATTTCGCGCTGCCCGGGCTGCGGCGGGGTGCTCCTGGGCCGGGATGCCGTGCGCAAAGCCGCGGAGTCGCTCGGTGGTGAACCGGGGGTCGTCGGAGCCGCGCTCTACGTCCTGAGCCTGCCTGAGCGCGCCGGCCGGAGCGCGCTGGGCGCGACCGCGGGCGTCATCAAGGAATTGGCCGCGGCGGTCGTCCCGAGGGGCATGAAGAAGAGCCACTTCTACGGGCTCACGATCGAGAAGATGCTCAGGTTCATTATCGAGGACGTGGGCGGCGTCGAGGGCGCGTACGAACCTCGCCCGCCGGGCGCCCCGGCCGCGGTCGAGCACTTCGCGGTCAAGAAGGCGGTCGGCAACATGATCGATGTCGCGGGCTTCGCGGCGCTGCACTTCTCGCCGATCTGGGGGCTCGCGATCCTGAGCGACTGCGCGCTCGGCGTGCGCACGTACTTCCGGCGGCTCGTCGAGGAGCTGCGCGCGCTCGGGGTCATCGACAAGGGCGCGGCGATCGCGACGGTGGAGGATCTCCTGGCGAATCTGGAACGCGCGACGGGAACGCTGGCCGACCGCATGGACACGCCGCCCTTGTCGGTGAAGGATCTGCGCGCCTCGGTCGATGCGGTCAGGGAGTCGCTCAAGGCGCCCGGCACGAGGGACCTCGTGAGCGCCGAGGCGGTCGCGGGCGCGTGGGATGAGATGGAGGCCCTGGCGGCGAGGGAAGAGCGCTCGCTCTTCGGGATCTCGACGGCCGTGGCGATGTTCGTGGCGGACAAGGCGAGGAAGACGGGCCTGGGCCTGTACGGCTCGGTGTCCGCGGGCTTCGATCTCCTGGACCACACGGTGCTCGACTACTACAAGGACGGCCTGCGCGCGATCCGCGACAAGGGCTACTGGCGGACCGTCTACGATGTCTACAAGCCGTATTCGGTCCGCGACAAGGGCTACTGGCGGACCGTCTACGATGTCTA
>JBFZCA010000356.1:0-3386 GCA_041308205.1 Planctomycetota bacterium
CCATGCGCGCCGTGTTCAGGACCGACATCCGCGCCCACCGCCGCTCGTCGCGAAACGCGGCATCGACCCGGTCCTGGCAGTCGACGTACGCCTGGTAATCGGCGAGGAGCATGTAGGTGTCGTAGGACAGGAGCGCGTCCACGAGCGGCTTGAAGAGCCCGCGGTCCCCCTTCGCGAAGGCGCCGGACTCGATGCGGTCGATGACGGCGCGGAGCCGCGGATTCGCATCGACATGGTCCCGCGGGCGGTATCCCCGCGCCCGCAGGGCGCTCACCTCGTCCGCCGTCAGGCCGAAGAGGAAGAAGTTCTCCGCGCCGACGGCCTCGCGGATCTCGACGTTGGCGCCGTCGAGAGTCCCGATCGTCAGGGCGCCGTTCAGCGCGAACTTCATGTTGCCCGTCCCCGACGCCTCCTTCCCGGCCGTCGAGATCTGCTCGGAGAGGTCGGCGGCCGGGTAGATCACCTGGCCGACCTTGACGTTGAAGTCGGGAATGAAGACGACCTTGAGCCGGCCCGCGACATCCGGGTCGCCGTTGACGACCTCCGCCACCGAGCTGATGAGCTTGATGATCAGCTTCGCCATGAAGTAGCCGGGCGCGGCCTTCCCGCCGAAGATGACCGTGCGGGGCGTGATCGCGGCATCGGGGCGGCTCTTGATGCGGTCGTAGAGCGTGAGCACGTGCAGGACATTCAGAAGCTGGCGCTTGTACTCGTGGATGCGCTTCACCTGCACGTCGAACATCGAGTCGGGGTCGGCGGCGATGCCGGTGCGCTCCTCCATGAGGTGCGCGAGCGCGCGCTTGTTGTTGCGCTTGATGGCGCGCCACTCGTCCAGAAACGCGGGATCATCGGCGCTCGGCTCCAGGCGCACGAGCTCGTCCTCCAGATCGCTCGCCCACCCGTCTCCGAGCCGGCGCGTGATGAGCGCGGCCATGGTCGGGTTGCTCACGACCATCCAGCGGCGGGGCGTCACGCCGTTCGTCACGTTGAGGAACATCTCCGGCGCGAGCTCGTGGAAATCGCGCATGACATCGCGCGTGAGAAGGTCCGTGTGCAGCGCGGCGACGCCGTTGACCGCATGGCTTCCCACGGCCGCCAGGTACGCCATGCGCACGTACTTCTCGCCCGCTTCCTCGATGAGGGACATGCGCCGCACGCGATCCTCGTCGCCGGGGTAGCGCCGCCGGACCGTCTCGAGAAACCGCCGGTTGATCTCGTAGATGATCTCCAGGTGGCGCGGCAGCACGCTCGCGAAGAGCGGCAGCGGCCACTTCTCGAGAGCCTCGGGCATGAGCGTGTGGTTGGTGTAGGAGAACGTCCGCCGGGTGACATCCCAGGCCGCATCCCAGGGCAGGCGATGGTCGTCGATGAGGAGCCGCATGAGCTCGGCCACCGCGATCGACGGGTGCGTGTCGTTGAGCTGGACGGCGTACTTCTCGTGCAACGTTTCGGGGGTCCCGCCGATGCGGCGGTGCAGGCGCAGCATGTCCTGCAGCGAGCAGGAGACGAAGAAGTACTGCTGCTCGAGGCGCAGCCGCTTGCCCTGGAACGGCTCGTCGTTGGGGTAGAGGATCTTCGAGATCGTCTCGGACGCCACCTTCGCCTCGACGGCCCGGTAGTAGTCGCCGACGTTGAACGCCTGGAAGTCGAACGACTCGGCGGCCTCGGCCTTCCAGAGGCGGAGCATGTTGGTCGTCGGCACCCGGTAGCCGGGGACGGGCGTGTCGTAGGCGACGCCCTTGACGACGTGGTTCGGGACCCAGCGCACGCCGATGCCGCCGCCCTCCTCGTAGCGCTGCTCGGTGTGCCCGCCGAACTTGACCGCGTAGGCGATCTCGGGCCGGGGGATCTCCCACGGGTTGCCGGGACCGAGCCACTTGTCGGTGATCTCGACCTGCCAGCCGTCGCGGATCTCCTGGTCGAAGATGCCGAACTCGTAGCGGATGCCGTACCCCAGCGCCGGGACCTGGAGGGTCGCAAGGGAATCCATGTAGCAGGCCGCGAGCCGCCCGAGGCCGCCGTTCCCGAGCCCCGGCTCCTCCTCCTGCGCCAGGAGCGCATCCAGGTCGAGCCCGAGCCGGGTCGTCGCCTCGCGGATCCGGTCGGCGATGCCCAGGCAGACCATGGCGTTCCCGAGGTGCGGCCCCATCATGAACTCGGCCGAGAGGTAGCTCACGATCCTGCAGTCCTTGGCGCCGTACCGCTGGATCGTCTTGACCCAGCCGTCCAGAATGCGGTCGCGCACCGTGTACGCGAGCGCCATGTACCAGTCGTTGCGGGTCGCGATCGCGGGATGTCGTCCCTGCACGTACTTCAGGTTGTCGAGGATCGCGCGGACGAGCGCCTCGGGGCTCATGCCCGTGCGCGCATCCTCGCAGGACGCCTGCTCCGGCATGATGGGTTCGGTGTGTTTCTTCTTCGCCATGGTCCTTCCCACCCCATGTCGCCTGCAGCTACGATCCGCCCGCCGGCGCGTTCGCCGCGACGGCCGGGGCGCCGCCGATGATCGCCCGCGCGCCCTCGGGCAGCGCCGAGAGCGACTCGCGGATTTCCCGAACAACCTGCGCCGCCGCCTCACCATCGCCGCCGGCGCGCAACCGCTCAGCGCAGAGGAGCCGCGCGTGCGCGCGCTCCAGCAGGAGATCGTTCGGGAGGCGTGCCCGCGAGAGCGCGTCGCGCGCGTCGCGCGTGCCGATGCTCCCGAGAGCCGCGAGCGCGGCGGCCGCGACTTCCCTGTCCGATGACTCGATCAGCCCTGCGACCGCCCCCACGGCCGCCGGTTCGCGGCGGCGGCCGAGCGCGTTGAGGATCGTCAGGCGCAGGAACGCACCGTCCGCCCGGCCGAGCGCGTCGATGAGCGCCCGCTCCGCCGCGGCGGAAGGATTGGCATCGAGCGCCCTGAGCGCGTAGCCGCGCACCGCGGCATCGCGATCGGCGAGCAGCGCGACGAGCGCCGGCACCGCGTCCCCCCCGCCGGAGATGGCAAGCTCCCTGAGGAGGAAGATGCGCTCGTTGAGCGACGCCATCCTCGCGAGCGCGGCGAGAAGCGCCCGCTCCATCGCGGCGCGCGGCGCATCCGTGCCGGGCGCGCCGGCGCGCACGACGATCTCATCGAGCACCTGGTGCGGCGGGATCTTCGCACCCGGCGGCGGGGGTGCGCCGATCAAGGCGTCGATCACCCGCCCGTACGCGCTCTCCAATTCCTCGGGCGTGCGTGTCGCGGCCGGCGCCCGACCCGTGAATTCGGCGATCAGGGCATCGATGTCCACGCCCGCCTCCTTTCAGTACGCCCGCCACGGCGCGCGCTTCGGCGTATCGAGCAGGCGGTTGGCTTCCTCGTCGCCGGGGAACTCGGCCTTCACGGGATCGTAGGCGAGCGGGCGGCG
>JBFZCA010000357.1:0-3740 GCA_041308205.1 Planctomycetota bacterium
CGCGGCGCGCAGATGGTCGCCGTACGCCATGACCCAGTGCGAGTCGCGGATCTCGGCCAGAAGCCGCCGCCACGGGCCGTGAATGCGGACATCCTGCTGCGAGCGGCAGCACTCGTAGAAGGGGTTGTCGATCACCTCGCCGCGCATGCCCACCCAGCGGCCGGTCGTGTACTCGGGGTCGATGAAAGTGAGCGCCTGGCCCTCCGGCATCGCGACCTTGGGCGCGGCGCCGTACTCGGATTCGTAGTGGGTGAGAATCCGCGCGGGCGCGTAGCGCGCCCCGTCCATGCGCCGCGGCGAGGTGCAGTGGGCGCAGGTGACGATGCCGTCGTGCGGGAAGGTCGAGTTGTGGAGGAACACGGGCGCGCGCGCGACGAAGTGGAGCAGGATGCCGGCCGGGATGATGACGAAGTCCGACTCGCAGAAGGCGACGAGCCCCTCGTCGTTGAGAAGGCTCAGCGTCAGGCACGCGGTCGTGCGCGCCATCGGGAGGATCGTTCCCATGCAACTGTTGATGGTGAAGATCGACGCGCGCCGCTCGGCGAGCATGTCCTTGAAGATCCCGTACAGAAGAAACGCGTTGACGACGAAGGGGCGCTCGGTCTCGATCGCCGTTCCGGGAAGACGCGCGTAGGCGGCGGCCCAGGCCTCGGCGCGCGCGACGCGGCCGCGATCCTCGAACGAGGCGCAGATTCGCGCGGCGAGCTCGTCGTAGCCGACCTCGACGATGTCCAGGGCGTGGCGCTCGCGGGCCTTGGCGGGCGCGTCGGCGGCGTACTTGCCGCCCGCGCCGCCGAGCGCGACGACCCTCGCGCCCGTGAAGTTCCGCACGCCGAAGAACCCGCGCAACCGCCAGAGCAGCTCGTCCTGCGAATCGACGACGACGTCATCGACCGAGACGACGGGCTGGTCAGGGCCTTCCGCCGCCGCGGCGCTCGCCCGCAGGTACCTGACGCTCAGGGCCTCGTACCAGTAGTACAAGGGCCCCGAGCGTTTGCGCACGAACACGATGGTTCTCTCTCCTCCCGCCAGGCAGGCGCGCAGGAGCGTGCCCGAGCCCGTGGCCGCATAGACGATCGCGACGTCCTGGCCGCTCCGGAGCGCCTCGGCGGCAGCCTCCGGCGCCGTGACCTTCGCGACGGGCAGGATCTCGAGCGGGAAGCCGGCGCGCGCCGCCAGGGCGGAGAGCTCCGCGGCGATGCGCTCGGCTTCCTGCGCCGCTGCCTCGTGCGTCAGAATGCTGCTCCAGGACTTCCACGAGGCGGCGTCGCGGCGCTCCGGCGTGGCGTACATGAGGAGCGGTTTGACCTTCAGGACGGCGCCGGCCGGGCGGTACGGCCGTTCGGGATCCCAGTAGTCGGCGGGCCATTCGGGAAGCGGCTCGGCGGCGTGTGCAACGAGACCCGCGCCGGCAAGGAGGCCCGACGTCATGCCGAGGAACGCGCGGCGGTTGACGTGATTGCAGCACATGAGAGCTCCTTGGTCAGTGGTCGCCCGCGTGCGGGGGCCGCGTCGCGAGCGCTTCCGCTTCCCGCGCCGGATCCTCGCCGGCGAGCGCCGCCTCGAGGACCTCCTCGATGCGATCGACCGGGACGAGCGTCAGGTGCGCGAGCGCCGAGTCGGGCAGGGCGGCGAGCTCCGCGGCGTTCTCTTTGGGGAAGATCAAGGTCGTGCGCCCGGCCTTGAGCGCGGCGAGGGCCTTCTGGCTCGCGGCGCCGACCGCCGTGACCTTGCCGTGGAGGCTCACCTCGCCGGTGACGGCGATGCCGGGCTTGACGGGCCTTCGCGTCGCGGCCGATGCCATGGCCACGACGAACGCCGCGCCCGCCGACGGCCCCTCGCGCTCCTCCGCGATGTGGAGGAGGTGGACGACGACGCGGTTCCTCTGCAGCGTCTCGGGATCGATGCCGAGGCCGGCGCCGCGCGACACGAGCAGTTGATACGCGGCCCGCACGGACTCGCGCAGCACCTTCCCGCGGCCGCCCACGACCTCGACGCCCGTGCCCGGCGCGAGCGATGCCTCCAGGATGATGATGTCGGCGCCGACGACGTTCGCGCCGGCGAGCAGCGCCGAGAGCCCGGTCACCTCGCCGACCACGGCCTCGTGGTTCAGGCGGTCGTAGCGCTGGATCTCCTCGGGCTCGCCGCGCATGTCGGCCGCGGCGGGCGGGAGCATGCCCTCGAAGGCGATGCGCTTCTCCTTGAACTCCCCCGGCGCGATGACGACGAGCTGATCGTGGACGCGCTGGCGGAACTCGACCGCCAGCGACGCGACCTGCGCGAGCTCGCTCTCGGTGAAGTTGCCGTCCGGGTAGAGGAGCTTCAGGAAGCCCGAGGCGATGCGCTCGACCGCCACGAGGTCCCGCTGCGTGAGATGCTGGTTGAAGCGCAGGCGGTGCGCCTCGCCGCGGAATTCGAGGTCGCGGAGCTTGAGCAGGTACTCGCCGAAGTAATCCGTGACGAGGCCGAGACCGCGGCTCAGCGCCGCGCGCGTGATCTTCGGGATCTCCCAGCCGGGCAGGTAGCCGTGAATGCGGTCGAGAAACGCCGAGTCGATCAGCTCGTCGGGGAGGACCTCGAAGAGGTGGCGGTACCGCGAGTGGGGGCGATCGCCCTCCACATCGATGTTCCCGGCGAGAAAGAGGCTCGCCTCCGATGCGTACGTTTGCGCGCCGCGCGAGAACTGCCCGCTCTCCATGTAGTCCTTGAGGATCGAAACCGTGGCGGAGGCATCCTCGAACGATGTCGAGGAGATCTCGTCGAAAACGACCACCTTGCGGATGCCCAGGATTCCCACCGAGCGCGTCGACAGATTGACGAAGAGATTCGCGGGCGTCGCCTTGCCGCCGCTCACGACGAACACGTGGGGCGAGGTGTTTCTGAGCAGAAACGTCTTGCCGGTCTGCCGCGGCCCGAGCTCGATGAGATTGAGGTTGCGCTCGACGAGCGGCAGGAGCCGCGCCAGGATGACGAGGCGCTGGCGATCGCTCGCGAAGCTCTCGGCATCGTAGCCGGCGCTCGAGAGGAGGAGGCGCACCCACTCCTCGGTCGTGAACTCCTTGCGCGCCGCGATCACGTCGGCCACCGTGGTGACGTCGACCTGGAAGGGCGTGAACGCCGAGATCTCGACGGGGTGGTCGGCGTCGACCTCCGGCCGGTACCAGAGCTTCAGCGTGCCCCACATGCCGCCCGCGAGGAGACCGGGGTTGGCCCCGAGGAGCGCCTCGTTGACCCTGACGCCGCGGTCCTCCAGGCACGGCACGGTCGCCCAGCGCGATTCGGCCTTCAGGTCGACGCGCGCCTCGACCGTGTCGATGAGCGTGTAGTGGCCGTCGCGCATGAGACGGTCCTTGATGAGCTCGCGGCGGTCCAGGTCGGGCAGGCGGTCGCGGATCTGGGTCTTGAGCCGCTCGATGTCCTGCGCCGCCGTCGCCGGCGTGACGTACTTGGCGACGAGGTACTCGGTCACGTAGCGCGGCAGGCGGAAGAACGCCTCCTCGCGCGCGAGATCCTTCTCGACCACGCGGTCGCCGAAGAGCGCGGTGAGCTTCGCATCGAATGCCTGGATTTCTTCCGGGGTCATGCCGTCGGGTCCTTGTCAGTTGCCGAAGATCGCATCCAAGTCGGGATTGTCGCGCCGGGGCGCGGCCGCGTCGGCCGGGGGCGGCGGCGCCTCCTCGCGGCGTTCCTCCGGCGGAAGGAGCCCGAGGAGCCCGCGCCGCGCGTCCGCGGCGCCGTCG
>JBFZCA010000358.1:0-7914 GCA_041308205.1 Planctomycetota bacterium
GGCGCTCGCCTCGTCGGTGCCGATGAGCGTGCAGTTTTCGATCCTCTTCGTGCGGTTGTCGGCGGTCGGTATCGCGATCCCCCGGTAGCCGCCCTCGACGACCGAGTTGCGGACGATGGCGCTGTCGGCATCGATCAGCACGATGCCCTGATTCAGCGGGAGCAAGGTCCGGTGCGCGATCGAGCCCACCCAGCAGCGATCGATCAGGATTGCGCCGGCCGGTACGTTGTTCGTGTTGTCCCAGCCGTTGCAGGTGATGTCGCCCTGCGCGGCGAAGGTGTCGCTCGTGCTGCGGCAGTTGTCCGCGAACGCGCAGCCGGTGATCGTCATCGACGGCACGTTGGCCGTGCCATCGATGTACGGGCGGAAGAACACGCCCGCCATCGTGCAACCGGTCACGGTGCTGCCCTCGAGCGCGATCGTCGAGACTTCGGCCGCCTCGATGTTGATGCCGGCGCCCGCGGCCTCGCGCACCGTGCAGCCGCTGATCGCGGCCTCCAGGTCGGTCCCCTGGTAGATGTTGATGCCGTGATTCGTCGTCCGCTCGATCGTCGAGCCCGTGATCGAGACCACGGCATTGCGCCCGAGCAGGCTGAGCGCATGCCGGCAGCCGTCGAACGCGCAGTCCTTGATCGTGACGGCGCAGCCCGCCGTCTGGCCGTCGCCCAGGACGGCGGTGTCGTCGGGCGTGCTCCACGTCGTGCGCTCGGCAATGAGCTCGCCCAGCATCGCGCCGCCCACGCCGAGGTGCAGCGTGTAATCCCAGCCCCAGTTGCCCGTGAAAACGCAGTCGACGAGCTTCAGGCTGAAAGCCGAGAGCGTCCCGTTCCGGAGCCAGCAGGTGCCCGAACCGGCAAGCCGCGGGGCGAAGGTGATGCCCTCGAACGAGAGGCCCGTCGGCGCGATCGTCCAGCCGATCCACCAGTGGTCTCCGCCCTCGATCGTCGTCTCGGCGGTGCCTTCCGTTGACTTGAGCTGGCGAATCCGGCCGCCCCACGCGTCGCCGGCCTCGCACGGATAGACGCCGGGCTCGAGCATGATCATGTCGCCCTGGAGCGTGGAGGCAAGCGCCTTGGCGATCGTCTGCCACGGGCTCTCGAACGTCCCGAGCCCCAGGTCGTCGCTCCCGTTCTGCTGGTCGATGTAGACGACCTTGTTGTTGCCGTACATATCCACGGATATCGAACCCGCCGGCCACGCGGCGCCCGCGGGCCAGCTCACCGTCACAGCGCCCGTCTTCGGGGCGATGTCGGAGGGATCGAACGCGACCGCGAAGGACCGCGACTCGCCGATCTCGATCGCCGTCGTGACCGGAGCATCCAGCACGAAGTCGGCCGCATTCGCGCCCGACACCGCGACCTGGAATCCCGCGGGGAGCGCGACCAGCCCGGTGTTCTTGATCGTGACCGCGGCCTTCGCCGTCGGCCCGGCGCCGGGATCCTGCGCGCCGAACACGATGGGCGTCACGGGCCTGGCGACCTCGATCTTCGGGGCGGGAGGCGGCTCGAAATCGGCTTTCTCCGCCTCGTAGTTCGCCAGAACGCCCGCGGCATCCAGCGCCTCGGAATGCACGCGCACCTTGGCGATTCTGGTGTTCGGGGCGCCGTAGGCGGGGTTCCCGTCATCGCCGTAGCACCGCCCCAGCATGATCTTTTGCTCGGGCGCGATGTTGAGGCCGGTCGCGAAGTTCTCGTTCGAGCTCACGGCGCCGTCTATGTAGGTGTTGAACGTCGTGCCGTTCCAGGTGTAGACCACGTAGTGCCATTCCCTGTCGGTCGCGATGGGATTCGGGGCGAGCGTACCCCATTCGAACTGTCTGAAGCCGCCGGGGATGGAGAACCATGCCGCGGGATAACCGCCGGCCGTGGCGTAGAGCAGGGCGGCTGCATTGACGTTGTAGTTCGTGGGCGCCCAGCAGAACCACTGGCAATCGCCGGCGAAGGTTTCGACCTGGAGCCAGCCTTCCACCGTCCAGCCGCTGTTGCCGGTCATGTCCTCGGAGGCGGGAACGTTCGCGCCGCCGTCCTGCAGCACCAGATTGATCGCGCCGCTCTGCGCGAGCACGTTCTTCGGGCCCGCGGCCGTCTCCAGCGCGATGATCTGCGGGCTGTTGTAGGGCGTGAAGGCGCCGCCCAGCGAGCCGTAGTTGTCGAGCGGCGTCGTGAGCGTCCCCGGGCTGACGCCGGCGACCGTGACATCGACATCGACGAGCAGGGTGCCCGCGACGGTGATCTCGGCGCCGGCGCCGGTCGAACCGGCGAGCGCAAGCACACACGCCGACAGCAGCAGAACGGTACTTCGCATGGTCTCATTCCTCCTTGTCCTTGTGGTGAGAAACAGGCGCAGGCCACCCCTTCACGAGCGGGCGGCGGAGACTCGGCAAGCTCGCGCGGGGACCTCGTTTTTCAGGAGATCGATTGTACCGCCAGAAGCGGCGGTACGACAGGGGCTTTGCGCAGAAGTGATAAAAATATGCGCTGAAGAGACAATCCCCGATTCCCGCGCGCGCGACATGCACGCCGCCCGGCATCAAGGCTGCGTGACGACGAAAAGCTCATCGACGGGCGCGGTGAAGAACCGGTTCCCCGTCGCCTCCACGCCGTCGGCGGCGATCGCGGCGGCGATTCGCGTGGTGAGGCCGTCCTTGAGCCTGATCGCGAGCGCCTTTCCGTTCTTCGCCGTGAAGCGGCAGCCGATGGGCGCGCCGTCCGTGAAGATGAGATTGCGCTTCCCGATCGTGCAGCCCGATCCCATCTGGATGCCATCGAGGAAGCACGACATGGGCGTCTTCAGGGGGCAGACGGCCTCCGCATGCAGGTCGAAGTATCCCGGGCTTTCCAGCGCCTCGCGCGCGAGCATGCCCGCGCGGTAGCCGAGCACGATGTACGGGCCGAGGTGGCCGTGAAACTCGTACATGCGCTGGAGCGGCGGCGTCTTCACATCGACGGGGCCGCCGAGCTCATGCGAGTGGTCGTGCGCGCGGTTCGCGTCCGTCACGCACCCGCCCGCCCACGCAAGCAGAAGCGTGCAGGCGATCAGGCACGCGCCCGCGGCGCGCGCGACAGGGACATGATTCTCGTCGTTCCGATGCATGGCGCAGTCCTTTCCGTACACGCGCTCAGAAGCGCAGGGTGATCCCCCCCATGACGCTCGCGCCCGGCATGGGGTAGCCGGGCCGGTACTCGTAGTCCTCGTCCGTGAGATTCTCGCCCGCGATGAAGACCTCGCCGTCGGTCTTCAGGGACGCGATCGAGAACGCGTAGGCCAGCTTGGCGCTCAGCACGAAGTACGAATCCACGCGTTCCGTATTCTCCGCGCCGGCGCGGCGCGCCTGCGAGCTCACGTGCACGTCATCGACGTACTGCATGTCCGTCGAGATCCGGAAATCGTCCAGGACGCGCAGCGTCACGCCTCCCGAGTACGTCCAGCGCGGCGCGTAGGGCAGATCCGACGGATCGGGGTCGAGATATGTCGCGCCCGCGAACACGGCGACATCGCTCGAGGGGAAGACCGTGACCGTCGCCTCGGCCCCGCGAATGCTGAACTTCTCGACGTTGTCGAACACGGGCGGCGGCGGGGGCGGCGGCACGATGACATAGCGGTCGCGACCGTCCTCGTAGAAGACGGACGCGTCGAACTTGACATGGTCTCCGAGTTTCTGCGCCGCGCCGACCTCGTAGTGGTCCAGTGTCTCGGCGTCCAGGTCCTCCCACGAGTCGCCGAGCGCGGGCATGACGTTCTCGCCGAAGACCGCCACGTTGAGCCCAGGATAGCTGACGCCGCGCGCGTACGACGCGTGCGCTTCCGTGTCGGCATATCCAAGCACGACTCCCGCGTGCGGCGATGCCTCGGAGTCGAACTCGGAGTGCGCATACCAGCGCAGCCCCGCCGAGGGAGTCACGTGCCAGCCGGCCTCGTGCTCGAACCTCCGGCTCAGCGCCGCGTACGGCGATGCCAGGAAGAACGTCGTGCGGTCGAAACGACTTCCCGTGCCGTCGTCGTCCGTGAAGCGCGCTTCGCCCGTCATCCAGTCCAGGTCCGCGCCGACCGCGAGCTCGGCATCGAGCCACACGTCGAGCGTCTCCCTGCCGCGGATCCCGTACAGATCCCACCAGCTCAGCGTGTCGTCGGCCGCGCCGGCCTGGTTGCGCCAGTCGGCCGCGCCGTTGTTCCAGTACAGCTTGATGTCGCCGTGCGCCGTGTCGTACCGATTCGCCGCGGTGAACGTCGTCAGCCAGTCTTCGGTCGCGAAAGTGCCCTGCTGCAGCTCCGGGCGCCCCCGCGGCCCGGGATCGTCCGCGAAGTTGTCCGTGCGCAGCAGGAAGACGCGGGCGCTCCAGTGCTCCGACAGTGCGTACCCGGCCCCCAGGCGGACGTCGGCAAGACGGCCGCCGGCATCATCGCGATGTCCGTCCGACATCCGCAGCCCCTGGCCCGCGAAGTAGTCGAAGGCGCCCGTCTTTCCGGCGTGCTCGGCAGTCTCGATGAAGGTGTTGTGGCTCCCGTACGCGGCGTGGAGCGCGGTCTCGAACCCCTCGCTCATCCGGCGCTTCGGGACCATGTTGACCGCGCCGAAGCCGTTGCCGAAGACGGCGGGCTGGACCCCCTTGTACACCTCGATCGCCTGGGCCGCGCCGATGGGATTGAGGTCGAGAAGCGGGTGGTTCCAGACGGGGTTGTAGACGGGCACGCCGTCGATCAGCATCTGGAGCTCGCCGCCCGGCCGGCTCGAGCCCAGACCGCGGATGAACACCGCGCCGCCCTCGCCCCCGCCGAACGACCCGACCGGGTTGTAGCGCGAGATCGTGACGCCGGGCACGGTGCGGAGCGCGGCGCCCATGTCCTGGGCGTTGAGATCTTCGACCTGAGACCTGCTCACCGTCGACTTCGTGCCGCCGAAACGATCCACGGTCGTGTGCTCGACGAGCGGCGGAGCCACGACCTCGATGTCGTCGAGCTCGACCGTTGTCTCGGACGGCGGGTCGGCGGCAGGCGCGCCGGCCGCAGGCGAATCCGCCGCGCGGAGTCCGGCCGCGCACAGCACCACACCTGCGGCGAACGACACGGCCATGCGCACGGCACACCTCTTCCTCGCGGCGGATGCGCCCGCCGGACAGGCCGGCGCGCGACACATCGCAAGTGTAGCGCCCCGGCGGCGCGGCGGCAAGAGGAGCGTGCTACTTTCAGACCGATCGTGCTACCGCGCCGCAGGATGGCGGCGCCCCCGGAAGCTGCGATTGCGTGCCGCTGCCGCCGCAACCGGCGGCTCGTTCGCGGCGCGGTGCGTCCCCGCCCCTCAGTTCCCGCGCCCGCGGCCCTTGAGGGCCTTGGCGGCCTTCGCCATGTTGGCCGGCTTGATGAAGGCCATCACCGCCCCGCCCGTGCCGTCCGTCGCGTAGGTGTAGGCGATGTTGACCTTCGCGGCCGCGAGCTTTCGGGCGGCCTCGTAGAGGGCGCCCGGCTTGTCCTCGAGCCGGAAGCCGAGCACCTCGCTCTCGATGACGAGCACGCCGTGGTTGCCCAGGAGGTGCACGGCCTTGTCGGTCTCGCCGACGACCATCCTGATGACGGCGTGGTCGATCGAATCGGTGACCATCATGCCGAAGATGTTGATCTTCGCCTTCGCCAGGATCTTGAGCATCTGCGCCAGGGTGCCGGGGACATTGGCAACGAACGCCGAGAGCTGCCGGTAACGCCGCACCATGGGTCCACCTCCTCCTCACGGGCGCCAACGATCGCCGGCCGCGCGCGCGGCCGGGGCCACGGCGGACCTGCCCTGCAGGTGCACGCCGCGGGTATTGTGCCTGCGCCGGGTCGCGATGTCAACGAGCGACCGGGCGCCCGGAAGACTGCCGTGTAGTTCACCACAGAGAAGACAGAGGCCACAGAGAACGAAACGTGAGACGTTGCGTGGCTCCGTGTCGAGTGCAGTCGTCTCTCTCCGTGTTCTTCTCTGTGCCCTCGGTGTCTCTGTGGTTTCTTTCCGCCGTCTCCTACGCGTCCTCGCGGCCCGTTCCCGCCCCGGCGGTCACTTCAGGAACCCGCGGCTCGACGTGAAGATCTCCTGCCGGACGGACTCGCTCAGGCTGCGCTCGGGGGCCGCGATGTCGGCGAGATGGGCACGGCAGTACTCGCAGCCGATCGCCTCGAGGTGAAAGCGCACGTAGTCGGCCCAATCGTCCTCGAGGACGCCGAGGGCGTACGAGCCGAGCGTGCTGCGCTTCGGGCAGGTGAAGCAGTTCTCGCGCCAGAGCTCGCCGAGCAGGTCCGCGCTGACGTCGTGCGCCGACAGATCCCGGAGCGCCTCGGCGCCCGGATGCGCGGCGATGCCCTCCCTGAGGTCCTCGACGGCCGCCTTCACGATGCGCGACACCGTGGGCTCGCTCGTGCCGGCGATGCGCGCCGCTTCCTGGTTGCTCGTCCGCTTGTGCAGGACGAGCTCCAGCACCTTCAGGTCCCGGAACGACCGCTCTTCCTTCAGATGGCCGAGCAGCACATCCAGCACATCGGCAAGAAGGTAGCGATGCATGGCCGCCGCCTCATCGCGCCGCGCGTACGAGCTCGGCGTCCCGCCGGGCGCCGCGGCGACGACGCCCGGTGATGAATCGCCCGTATCGAGCGGCTGCGCCGTGCCGATCGGCCCGCGCGTGCGCATGAGATCGATGATCCGGCGGCGCGTGATCGTGAAGAGGTAGGCCTGGAGCGAGCGGACTTCCCCCATGCGGGGAAGGTTGCGGAGCAGGCACAGGAACGTCTCCTGCACGGCGTCCTCGGGGTCGATGCCGCTGCCCTCCAGGCGCACGGCGGCGAAGGCCTTGAGCCTGCCGCCGAAGCGCTCGACGAGCTGTCTGAACGCATCCTCGGAGCCCGCGACGATCTTCTCGAGCAGATAGCGCTCGGATTCGTCCTTGAGCCGATCCTCGGTCATGCCGCTTCTCTCCCGCCGTACGCGCACGTCGCGCGAGGAGCGGCGACGCAACTCGCGTTCACACTCCGCGCGCACTTAGAAGGTACACGGCGACGCCGAGAAACGCCAGCACCGTCAGGGCGACGGCGCGCAGCGGCCAGGCCAGCGCGCCGGCCATGCCCGCGCGCAGGAAGCAGTACGCCGCGAAGAAGCCGATGATGCAGACGATCAGCCCCGCCGATGCGAGCACGAACACCCGCGTGCGCGCCTGATCGGCGAGGTAGCCGGACTGAACCCGCTCGGCAATGCGCTGTGCGAGCGTCTCGACGCCCTGCGGCTCGACGCGCACGCGCACCGCGGCGCGAAACAGGTTGCCGTACGGCCGCTCCGCGGCCTGCGCCGCCGTGCCCTCGACCGAGTAACACTGCGTTTCGCGCGCAAGCTGCACCGCGAGGGCGCGCGCATCCCCCGCCGACCACGCGTTCCAGGCGGGCCGGGACTGGTTCTTCTCCTGGGACGCGCGCAGCCCCAGGACCGCGACCTTCTGCACGGCGGAGTCCTCGGCCGCGCGCCGGGCTTCCTCGGGGCTTGTCGCCAGGCCCGAGTACCCGGCGAGCGCGTTGTCCGGGCCCGGCTTCCAGTAGATGAAATCGATGATGCCGCCGATCGTCTCGCGGATGTACTGGGCGCCGGCGGCGTTGTCGACCCATTCCTCGCCCGGCGCCTGCGGGCGGCGGGCGACGAGACCGTCGGTCTTCTTCCAGGGCGTGAAATCGTCCGGCGCGGCGATGGTCGTCACGCCCGGGCGGGGGGCGGGCGGCGTGAACGAGATGTCCGACTGCGCGGACAGCGGCGATGCGGGAGCGGTCGGCGAGGGCGCCGTGTCCCACGGCGGGGACTCCACGCGCTCGCCGTGCGTGATGTGCAGGGACAGTGCCAGCACCAGCGCGACCGCGACGCCCCCGACGATGGCGGCAGCCCGTTTCTTACGCCGCGCAAGCAGCACC
>JBFZCA010000359.1:0-20099 GCA_041308205.1 Planctomycetota bacterium
GCCACGGCGTTCAACCGCGGCAAGGAGCGGAAGTACGAGATGATCCTCGCGAGCCGCAGCACGAACCTCGACCCCTCGCCCTACCAGTACTTTCACAGCGATTTCGCGAAGGAGACCGGCAACAACAACCTGTGGGGCTTCGGGCGCGAGGACACGGACAAGCTCATCGATATCTACCGCTTCGACATGGACAAGGCCGCGCGCATCGCGGCCCTGCGCGCGCTCGATGCCATCATCCACGACGAGGCCTTCTACATTCCCTTCTGGAAGGGCCCGTACATGCGCTTCCTGTACTGGGACGATGTGTGCTTCCCGGCGACGTACTTCCCCAGACGCACGCAGCAGATGCTCGACTGGCAGGTCTTCTGGATCGATCCCGCGAAGACTGCGCGCCTCAAGGAGGCGATGGCGGCGGGGACGAGCCTGGGCGAAGACACGCGGATCGAGGTCGACCCCTGGAACGTCCTTCCGGGGCTCGCGCGCTGAGAGGAGCGGATGCCCGTGGCGCTGCTCGAAGTCGAGGACCTGCGGACCGAATTCGCGGCCGAGGAGGGCGCGGTGCGCGCCGTGGACGGCGTGTCGTTTGCGGTCGAGGCCGGCCGCACGTTCGGCCTCGTGGGCGAGTCGGGCTGCGGCAAGAGCGTGACCGCGCTCTCCTTGCTGCGGCTCGTGCCGGACCCGCCGGGGCGGATCGCCGGCGGCCGCGTCCTGTGGAAGGGCCGCGATCTCCTCGCGCTGCCCGCCGGCGCGATGCCCGGCATCCGCGGCCGCGAGATCGCCATGATCTTCCAGGACCCGCACACGTCGCTCAATCCGGTCATGACGGTCGAGCGCCAGCTCTGCGAGGTGATCGCGCGCCGGTTCGGCGAGCGCGGCGCGGCGGCGCGGCGGCGCGCGATCGACATGCTCGCGCGCGTCGACATCGCCGACCCCGCGCTCAGGCTCGCGAGCTACCCGCACGAGCTCTCGGGCGGCATGAAGCAGCGCGTCATGATCGCCCTGGCGCTCCTCTGCACGCCGGGGCTGCTCATCGCCGACGAGCCCACGACCGCGCTCGACGTGACGATCCAGGCCCAGATCCTGCACCTCATCCGCGCGCTCCGGCGCGACACGGGCGCGGCGGTGATGTTCATAACGCACGACCTGGCCGTCATCGCCGAGGTGTGCGACGAGGTCGCCGTGATGTACGCGGGGCGGATCGTCGAGCGCTGCGCGGTCGCGGAGCTCTTCGCCCGGCCCTGCCACCCGTACACGCGCGGACTCCTGCGGAGCATTCCGCGGCGCGGCCTCACCAAGGCGGAGCCGCTGCCCTCGATCGAGGGGACGGTGCCGCCGGCGCCCGGCTCGATCGCGGGCTGCGCGTTCGCGGACCGCTGCGGCGCCTGCGAAGCGCGCTGCCGCGAGGAGGCCCCGCGCCTGCGCGAGGCCGCGCCCGGCCACGATGTTGCCTGCCACTTTCCGCGCGAGGCGGCCCCATGAGCGCGTGCCTGGAAGTCCGCGAACTCAGGAAGCACTACCCGCTCGGCGGCGGGCTTCTCTCCGCGCGGCGCGGCATCGTCCGGGCCGTCGACGGCGTGTCGTTCGCGGTCGAGGAGGGGCGGACGCTCGCCCTCGCCGGCGAGTCGGGCTGCGGCAAGTCGACCCTCGCGCGCGCGATCCTGAGGCTCGAGGAGCCGACGAGCGGCGCCGTCCTGTTCGAGGGCCGCGATGTCGCGGCCCTGCGCGGGCGCGCGCTCTTCGCGATGCGCCGGCGCATGCAGATGATCTTCCAGGACCCGTTCGGCGCCCTCAATCCGCGCATGACGGCGGGCGAGATCGTGCGCGAGCCGCTCCTCGTCCACCGCGCCGGCGCGCGCGCCGCGCAGGATGCGCGCGTCGACTTCCTCTTCGAGCGCGTCGGGCTGTCCCCGGCGATGCGCGGCCGCTATCCCCACGAGTTCTCGGGCGGCCAGCGGCAGAGAATCGGCATCGCCCGCGCCCTCGCCCTCGAGCCGCGGCTGATCGTCGCCGACGAGCCCGTGTCGGCGCTCGACGTCTCGGTGCGCGCGCAGGTCGTCAACCTGCTCGTCGGGCTGCAGCGCGACTTCGGCCTGACGTACATCTTCATCACGCACGACCTCTCGATGGCCGAGTACGTGAGCGACGATGTGGCGATCATGTACCTGGGCCGCATCGTCGAGATCGGGCCGCGCGCGGCAGTATTCGCGCGCCCCGCGCATCCGTACAAGCGCGCGCTGCTGGAGGCCGTGCCGGCGGCGGATCCCGCGGCGCGGCGCGCGCGCGAGCCGATCCGAGGCGAGGCCCCGAGCCCGATCAACCCGCCGCCGGGCTGCCCCTTCCACCCGCGCTGCTCCATGGCGATCGATGCCTGCCGCGTCACCCTGCCGCCGCTCGAGCGCCTCGAGGGAGAGGGTGCGGGCGCGCATTCGGCGGCGTGCCTGCGCGCGCGGGAAGGCGGCGCGTGAGGAGCTAGCCCTCCGGCGGCGACTCCAGCACGGCGGTCCAGAGCTCCACGAACTTGTCCCGGACGTACGGGTCGAGCCGATCGGCGAGCTCGCGCGGCAGCTTGAGCACGCGAACGAGCTCCTGCACATCGGCAAGGTCTTTCAGGCGATGGGCCGCGGTCATGCCGGACGCCAGCTTGAGCTCGACGAGCGCGGGCAGACCGAGGAAGCGGATGCCATCGATCTCCACGGATACCTTGGCGGGGTCGGGAAAGGCGACGGGCTTGGGCTTGCCGTCGCCCGGGAACTGTCCTGCAACCAGGAACTCGATGCGGACGCCGGTCGCCGTGTCGCGGAGGCTCCCGCTGCCGGCGAACGGCCGAACGTACCCGAGCCCTTCGAGACGCCGGTGCGCCTCGCGCAGGCCTTCCTCCGTGACGAGGATGTCCACGTCGATGGTGGTCCGGTCGTACCCGTGCGCCACGAGCGCCATTCCCCCCGCGACGCAGTGCGGGATGCCCGCGGCGGTCAAGCGCTGCGAGATCGCCTTCAAGGTCTGGAAGACCGGATCGGCCTTCATGAAGAACCTGCCTGCCTCCCGGATCGCGGCCGCCCCTCCCCGCCGCATGGTGGCGTCGAACGATTCCGTGGTCATGGCAGGAGAGTACCACCGAACGAGAACGCAGTCAATCCGCAGGAGGAGGCCGGCCCTGCCGCCCTCTGGACGGCGCGCGCATCATTGCCTACGATGATCGGCGGCAGGGAAGCCCGCAGTCACGGAAAGGAACGAACGTATGCCGACCGACCAGAACCTGAAGGACGCATTCGCCGGCGAGAGCCAGGCCAACCGCAAGTACCTCGCCTTCGCGAAGAAGGCCGAGCAGGAGAAGCTCCCGAACGTGGCGAAGCTCCTCCGCGCCGCGGCCGAGGCCGAGACCGTGCACGCGCACGCCCACCTGCGCGTCCTGGGCGGCATCAAGACCACGGCGGACAACCTCCAGGCCGCGATCGACGGCGAGGGTTACGAGTTCAAGACCATGTACCCGGCCTTCGTCGCGGAAGCCGAGACCGAGGGCAACAAGGCCGCGCTCGTCTCCTTCAAGAACGCGATGGCCGTCGAGAAGGTCCACCACGACATGTACTCGCAGGCGCTGGCCGCGGTGAAGTCCGGAAAGGACGTGCCGGCCGGGGCCGTCTACGTGTGCTCGGTGTGCGGCAACACGGTCAGCGGCGCCGCGCCCGACAAGTGCGCCGTGTGCGGCGTCGGCAAGGACCGCTTCGTCGAGGTGAAATAGCATCATGTCGGACGAGCGCGTGCGGGCCCGGCGTTGCGCGCTGTGCGCGCGGCGGCCGTCCGCGCGCGACGTGCGCGCGTTTCCCATGGAATGAGGAGGTGCACCATGCCACGAAGGACGAGGGACTTCACGCGGCGCCGATTCGTGCAGGGCGCGGCCGGGGCATTGGCCGCGCTCACGGTCGTGCCGCGGCGCGTGCTCGGCGCCGGCGAGACGCCGCCGAGCGAGACGGTGGGGGGCGCGCTCATCGGTTGCGGCGGCCGCGGCGGCGGCACGTTCAACGAGATGCGCGATCTCAACCCGCGCCAACTCGCGCTGTGCGATGTCAAGTGGGTGGGCGAGGCCGACAACAAGACGCGGTACACCGATTTCCGGCGCGTGCTCGACCGCAAGGACATCGATGTGGTCGCGATCGCGACGCCGCCGCACTGGCACGCCCTGATCTCGATCGCCGCCATGGAGGCGGGCAAGGATGTCCTCTGCGAGAAGCCCATGACGCGCTTCATCGCCGAGGGCCGCGCGGTCGCCGAGGCCGAGAAGCGCTACGGCCGCGTGTTCCAGGTCGGGACCTTCGGCCGCTTCGGCGAGAGCCGGAACCCGCAGCGCATCCTCACCCGGAAGATCATGCGCAGCGGGCTTCTCAAGGAGTGCAAGGGCGTTCACGTCATCGGCGGCGGGTTCAAGGTCAAGGAATGGAGCGGCCTTGTGAACACGAAGCCCCAGCCCGTGCCGAAGAACCTCGACTGGGACATGTACTGCGGTCCCGCGCCGCTCAGGCCGTACCATCCGCACCGCTTCGGCGGCACGCATCGCGGGTACTGGGACTACGAGGGCGGCGGCCTGACCGACATGGGCCAGCACCACCTCGATCCCGTGACCTGGATCTACGGGAAGGATGACACGGCGCCGGTCACGGTCGAGGCCTACGCCCCGCCCGCGCATCCGGAGGCCTGCGGCATGTGGGGCTGGGCCGAGCTCACCTACGCGGACGGCTTCACGCTCGTTCTTGGGAGCGGCGAGTGGGGCGAGCCCTACACGCGAAAGCAGGGCCGCGGCGTCGATCTCAACGACCTGCCCGAGGAGGACCGCGCGAAGGTCGAGGCGATGCCCGATCCCGAGCCGCTCCTGTCCTTCGCGCAGGCGGTGCGGGCGCGAAAACCCGCCGGCGGCAACGCCGAGGCCGCCCACAGGACCGCGACGCTCATGCATCTCACGAACATCGCGATCCGCGTCGGCCGGAAGATCAAGTTCGATCCGGTCAAGGAGGAGATCATCGGCGATCCGGAGGCCGATCGGCTCGTCAACCAGCCGATGCGCGCCCCGTGGCACCTGTGAGAAAGGGGGATGGCAATGACGATTCAGTCAGCGGATGCACGAATTGAGGAGCTCGTCGGGCAGTTGCCGAACTCCGATCAGCCCGACGGGGAGAGCAAGTTCACGGGCCCGAAGTGGGAAGTGGTCGAGAAAATGTGCGCCGAGATTCTCGCGGGCGGCCGCGAGAAGATCCTCGCGCTCGTCGGCTTGCTGCGGGATCCGAGCAGGGAGCGCTGGACGAGCTTCCGCGCGGAGTACCTGCTGCACGCCATCGCGCTCCACGTGGGCGTGCAGGAAAGGCGCGCGGAGCGCAGGCTGTTCGTCGAAACGCTCGCATCGCTCATAGGAGGCGATGCGGCGTCGAAGGCCGTCCAGGCTCGGCTGATCGCGGAGCTGCAGGTCACGGGCGGAAGAGGCGCATTCGACGCGCTCGGCAACGCGCTCCTCGATGAGGAGCTGTGCGAGCCGGCGGCGCAGGCCCTGCTCGCGAACCGCCGGGGCGCGGCCGAGCGGGTGCGGGCGGCGTTCGCGAAGGCGTCGGGCAAGTGCCGCGCCACGCTGGCGCAGGCGCTCGGCGTCCTCGCGGACGCGGAGTCGGTCGGGGCGCTGATCGCCGTTCTCGGCGATGCGAATCGGGAGGTCCGGACCTGCGCCGCGTGGGCGCTCGCGCGCACAGGCGATGCGCGCGCGATCGACGGCGTCCTCAAGGCGACGGCGTCGGACGACGGCTGGGAGAGCACCCAGGCCGTGAAGGCGGCGCTCCTGCTTGCCGAGAAGCTCGCCGCGGCCGGCGCCAAGGGCGATGCGGTCCGCATCTACACGCATCTTCGCGAGCGCTTCTCCGATCCCAAGGAGAAGTACATTCGCGATGCGGCCGAGCGCGGCCTCGCGGCGGCGAAGTGATCGCCATGCGGCGGCGTCTCGTCCTCCGGCTCGCCGCGGCGGCCGGCGCCGTGCTGCTTGCGGCCTGCTCCGACGGGCCGAAGGTCGAGACGCCGCGCAACCCCGCGTGGGCCGTGCCGGTCAAGGCCGTGCACCTCAGGAACTTCTTCAAGGTCGACGACAACCTGTACCGCGGGGCGCAGCCGACGGCGAAGGGAATGGCCGAGCTCAAGGCGCTCGGCATCACGTCCGTCATCAACCTGCGCAGCCTGCACGGCGACAAGGACGAGATCGGCGATCTGGGCCTCGTCGAGCACCGCGTGAAGAGCGAGGCGAGCGATCCCGAGGACAAGGAGATCGTCCGGTTCCTGAAGCTCGCCGTCGATCCGGCGAACCAGCCCGTTTTCGTTCATTGCGCGTACGGCTCCGACCGGACGGGCCTCATGATCGCCATGTACCGGATCGCCGTCGAGGGCTGGTCCAACGAGGCCGCGCACGAGGAGATGGTCAAGGGCGGCTACGGCTTCCACACGATCTACAAGGACATTCAGCGGCACGTGCGGGCGGTCGATGCCAGGGCTCTGAGAGAGAACGCGGGCCTGCCGCCGCGGTGAGCGCCATGGGGAACGCCGAGCTCATGCGGGAGGCAATCCGGCTCGCGCGCGCGGGTTTCCGCGACGGGCGCGGCGGGCCCTTCGGCGCCGTGATCGTGCAGGGCGGCCGCATCATCGGACGCGGCTGCAACGAGGTGCTGGCGTCGAACGACCCCACGGCGCACGCCGAGGTGACGGCGATCAGGGAGGCGTCGCGGCTCCTCGGGCGTTTCCACCTCGATGACTGCGAGCTGTACGCGAGCTGCGAGCCGTGTCCCATGTGCCTGGGCGCGATCTACTGGGCGCGGCTTGCGCGGGTGTACTTCGCCGCCACGCGTGCGGACGCGGGGGCGATCGGTTTCCAGGACGATGTGCTCTACGAGGAGCTGGCGCGCCCGGCCGAGAAGCGCACGCTCCCGATGGCGGCGCTGCTTCGCGACGAGGCCATGGCCGTCTTCGAGGAGTGGCGCGCGTGGGATGCGCGGCGGCTCTACTGAGGTGCCGGGCGCGCGAAAGGACTGTGTCATGGAACACGCGTCGATTCCCATGTTTCATCTGCAGGCCGAGAGCATTCCGGAAGCGTTCTACAAGGCGGTCGACGCGGTCTGGCACCGCGGCGCCGAGATCCGGACGCAGTACGACCGCAGGGAACCGAGCGGCGTCTTCATCGACCCGCCGAGCCGGGACGCGACCGTGGCGATCGAGATCGCGGACCCCTTCGCGGATCCGCGCTATCCGGCGATCGCGTTTTCCGAGACGGGCAAGTACATCGCCGAGATCATGGGCGCCAAGGACCACCTCGTCATGCCCTACGGCGAGCTCAAGGAGATCATTCGCGCGGGGGCGCACGTCGAGGCCAAGCGATGGCCGTACACCTACAGCCGGAGGCTCAGGGCGTACCCGCTGCCCGACGGCAGCGTGATCGACCAGATCGACTGCGCCATCGAGCGCCTGCGCCGCGACCACACGACGCGCCGCGCGGTGATGACGACGCGGGTGCCCGACATCGACTGCTATCTTGCGGACGACATCCCCTGCCTGGGCGAGGTGCACCTGCGGTGCCAGGAGGAGGGCGATGCGCTCGTCCTGCACATGACGACGTACTGGCGCTCGCGCGACCTGTACAAGGCCTGGTGCGACAACGTCGTCGCGCTGACGTTCATGCAGCAGACGATCGCGCGGGAGCTCGAGCGCCGCGCGGGCAGGCGCGTCCGCGTCGGCATGTACAAGGATGTGTCGACCTCGCTCCACATCTACGGCCAGGATGCCAAGCACCTCGCCGGCGACGGCGACAAGGTGAAGTCGTTCTTCGAGCGCCACGACTGCGCCGAGTTCAAGGCCATGTCCATGACGAGCGCCTTCGCGGCCGAGATGCTCGTCCTCCCGCAGCTCGCGCGTCTGCTCGAGGAGGAGGATACCTGGCATTTCACGGCGGCGTCGAAGGCCGTCATCCGGGATCTCATCGACGGGATCGGAAGCGGGCGGTACGCGGCCTGAGGGGACGGCGGGCATTCGGGGGAAATCCCTTTCATCCCGCGTGCTCGGGGGGTATAGTAGGAACGCAACAAACATCACGCCAAACCGATGGAGGTTCGCATGAAAGGTGACGCAAAACTCATCAAGACCCTGAATTCCCTGCTCGCCGACGAGCTGAGCGCGATCAACCAGTACATGGTGCACTCGGAGATGTGCGCCAACTGGGGCTACGAGAAGCTCCACAAGTATTTCGAGACGCGGGCCAGGGAGGAGATGAAGCACGCCGAGAAGCTGATCGGGCGCATCCTGTTCCTGGAAGGCCGGCCGATCGTGAGCGAGCTCAAGAAGATCTCCATCGGCGGCGAGGTGCCCGCGCAGCTCGCCAACGACCTCCAGGCCGAGATGGACGCGTGCAAGGCCTACAATGCGGCCATCAAGCTCGCCGGGGAGGTGCCCGATTTCGCGACGCGCGAGATCCTGGAAGAGATCCTCAACGACGAGGACCGGCACGTCGATGAGATCGAGGAGCTGCAGGACCAGATCGGGCACATGACACTGGGCATCTTCCTGACGACCCAGGTCGGATAGCACCGCGTCCTGCCGGGCGTTGTCGGCCCCCCTCTCATCCCGTACACTAGATGCGGGCTGATGAGAGGTCTTCTATGCCGAGACTCCGGGCTTGCCGCGAGACCGTCTGCGCAGATGCGGCGCTTCGCCGCGCCGTGCGATCCCTTGCCGCCGCCGCGTTGCTCTGCGGCCTGTGCGCGGGTGCGGACAGCACGCTCGTCTTCAACGAGATCATGTACCACCCCCCCGGCGATGAGACCGCCTTCGAATGGGTCGAGCTTCACAGCCAGATGGCCGTGGACCTGGACATCTCGGCGTGGCAGGTCGCGGGCGGCATCCAGTACGCGTTTCCCGAGGGGACCATCGTCCCCGGCAGGGGCTTCGTCATCCTCGCGATCAATCCCGCCGCGCTCATGCAGGCGACCGGCCTCACGGACGTCCACGGGCCCTTCACGGGCCGCCTCGAGAACGCGGGCGAGATCCTCGAGCTTCGCAACAAGAGCGGCAGGCTCATGGACCTCGTCAGGTACAACGACAGCGGAAGCTGGCCGGTCGCGCCCGACGGATCGGGCGCCTCGCTCGCCAAGCTCGATCCGAACGCCGCGAGCGCTCCGCGCGCGAGCTGGGCGTCGCGCGGCCGCGCCGGCGGCACGCCCGGCGCGGCCAATTTCCCCTCGGCGGATGATCCGATCGCAACGCGCGAGGGCCTGGTCTCGTACTGGAACATGGACGACACCGTGATCGGCGCCGGGGTCTACGAGGAGGATTTCCAGGAGCCCGACGGCGCGCCCGCGGACTGGTCGGTGGCGGGCGGGGTCGTGAGCATCTACTCCAACCAATTGCGCCTGCAGGCCGGCGGATCCGAGAGCTGGGCCTGGGCCGGCATTGCCGGCGCGCCGTTCTCGTTCGGCGACATTCGCGCCGTGAGCTTCCGCGTGACGTTCGCCGGGATCCCGGGCGACGAGATCGGCCGCCACGGCGGCGTCATGGTCTGCGCGAGCGAGCCCAGCACGCGCAACAGCGCGAGCGGCTACATCGTCGACTGGATCGACCGCGACAGCGACCAGGGCTATCGCGTCTACAAGTCCGATGCCGGGGCCCATACGTTTTTCGTGCCGGGAAGCGGGCATACGCAGCCCGGCGCCGTCTGGCGCATCGAGCTCGACTCGACGTCGTTCAGGTTCCTGGCCGACGGCGTGGAGATCGGCCGCTTCACGGACGGCGCGTACCGGACGGGGTACATCGGCGCCTGGTGCTACTCCAATCCCGGCCAGGACCTGCGCATCGACGACGTGCAGGTCGAGTACGCCGGCGCGGCGCACGACGCGGCCGGCGGCAACGCGGGCATCGTGGGCGCGGCCGTGACGCAGGTCGCGGGCCTGCTGGGCGCGGGGGCGCTCGACTTCGACAACACGGCGGAGTCGATCGTCGATGTCGGCCCCGGCGTGAACGACAACTTCTCCGTGACCGCCGGCATCGCGATCGAGGCCCTGCTCGAGCCGGCGTGGATGGGCTCGCCCGGCGATGCCGACATGATCTTCCGCAAGGAGGACGGCGGCGAGCGCATCGTGTTCGGATTCCAGCACGACGGCGACACGGCGACGCGCGACGTGCCGCTCGTGCCCGCGACGCAGCCGGTTCTTGCCTTCGGGATCAACGCGGGCGGCGTCTACCGCGAGCTCGACATGCCGCTCGACGGCCTCGAGGGCCGCCCGACGCTCGCGACGCTCGAGGACGGCCGCGCGCACCACGTCGTCGCGACCTACAACAGCGCCACGGGGCTCAAGGCGATGTACTTCGACGGCATCATGTGCTTCAGCGTGACGTACGCGCCCGGGCAGCTCGTCGCAAGCGGCGGCACGGCCCGCGCGGCGATCGGCAACAGAGCGGACGGCGCCGAGCCGTTCACGGGCGTCATCGACGAGGTGGCGTTCTGGAGCCGCGCCCTCTCCGCGGAGGACGTTGCGCGCCACTACGCGAACGTGCAGGCGGGGGTCAATTACCTCGTGCCCCCGAGCGAGACGACGCAGGAGAACCCGCTTCCCGAGTTCAACGAGACGTCGGTTCAGGCCGGCAGCCTCTGGATCGAGCTCGTCAACGCCGGCGGCGTCCGGGCCGATCTGACGGGCGCGCGGATCGCGTGCGCGGGCGTGACGGCGGGCGAGTACATCTTCGGCGCCCAGTTCCTCGATCCGGGTGCGTTCCTCGTCCTGTCGAGCGCGCAGCTCGGCTTCGGGCTCCTCGCCGGCGACAAGCTCTTCCTCTACAACGCGGACGACACCGAGGTCCTCGCCGCGGTCGCGCTCGCCCCGAACCTCAAGGCGCGCTGGCCGGACGGCACGGGCAAGTGGTTCGCGCCCGGCGCGGCGACGCCCGGGGCGGCGAACTGGACGCCGCCGGCATCCTCCGTCGTCATCAACGAGATCATGTTCCACCCCATGGACGATGCCGATGAGCTCGGCGAGTACATCGAGCTCTTCAATCGCGGCGGCGTCGGGGTCGACATCGGCGGGTGGCGCTTCGATGACGGGGTCCAGTTCCAGTTTCCCGAGGGGACCGTGCTCGAGGCCGGCGGGTATCTCGTGGTGGCGCGCGATCCGAGCCGGATCGAGTCCGAGCACGGGATCTCGAACGTCGTCGGGCCGTTCGTCGGGCGCCTGGCGAACGACACGGAGCGCCTGGAGCTCGTCGACACCGCGGGCAACACCGTGGACGAGGTCCGCTACTGCGACTCGTGGCACCTCTACGCGGATGGCGGCGGCTCGAGCCTCGAGCTGCGCGATGCGCGCGCCGACAACACGGCCGCCGGCGCGTGGGCATCGAGCGACGAGGGCGCCAAGGCCGAGTGGCGGGCCTACTCGTACCGCGCGCTTGCGGCCAGCGATCGCGGTCCGACCCAGTGGAACGAGTTCGTTGTCGGACTGCTCGACCAGGGCGCGGTGCTGCTCGATGACATCCACGTGCGCGAATCGCCCGCGGGCACGCCCATCGAGTTCATCCAGAACCCGACGTTCGAGAGCGGCGCCGCCAAGTGGCGCTGTCTGGGGACGCACCGGCACGCGCAGGTCGTCGTCGATCCGAACAACCCCGCGAACCACGCGCTCGCGCTCGCCGCCTCGGACGCGACCGAGCACATGCACAACCACGTGGAGACGACCCACGCGAACGGCGAGGCGGTCGTCAACGGGCGGGAGTACGAGATCTCGTTCCGCGCCAAGTGGCTCGGCGGCTCGAACCTGCTCCACACGCGCCTGTACTTCAACCGCGTGGCGAGGACGAACGCGCTCGCGCTTCCCGCGCGGCGCGGCACGCCCGGCGCGCGCAACAGCGCCGCCGAGGACAACATCGGCCCGACCTGGGGCACCGTGACGCACGCGTCGGTCGTGCCGCAGCCCGCGGAGCCCGTGATCGTGACGGCGGAGGCGGCCGATCCCGACGGCATGGGGCAGTGCATCCTGTGGTGGTCCGTGAACGGCGGGCAGTGGCAGAGCGCGACCATGGCCGGGCAGGACGGCGTCTACCGCGGCACGATCCCGGGCAACCTCGCCGGCGCGACGATCCAGTTCTACATCGAGGGCCTGGACATGCGCGGCGCGCTCTCGCTGTTTCCGCCCGCGGGACCCGACTCGCGCGCCCTCATCAGGGTCGACGACGGCCAGGCGCGCCTGGAGAAGCTCCACAACCTGCGTATCATCATGACGCAGGCCGATGCGGACTTCCTGCACCTCGCGACCAACGTCATGAGCAACGACCGGCTGGGCGCGACGGTGCTCTACGACGACCGCGACATCGTCTACGACGCGGGCGTCCGCCTGAAGAGCAGCGAGCGCGGCCGCCTGGTCGACTCCCGCGTGGGCTTCAACGTGCAGTTTCCGCGCGAGCATCTCTTCCGCGGGGTCCATCGGACCCTGGGCATCGACCGCTCGGGCGGATGGGGGCTCGGCATCCCGTCGAGCCAGGACGAGATCCTCATCAAGCACATCGGCAACCACGCGGCGCACATTCCCACGATGTACGACGACATCGGCCTGGTGATCGCGCCGCGCCGGATCCACACGCGGCCCGCGCTGTTCATGATGGCGAGCTACAACACGCGCTTCCTCGACGGGCAGTGGGAGAACGGCGCCGAGAGCGACATGTACAAGTACGAGCTCATCTACTACCCCACGACGACGGTCGACGGCTCGCCCGAGAGCCTCAAGCTGCCGCAGCCCGACAGCGTCACGGGCGTCGACCTCCAGGACATGGGCTCCGACAAGGAGATGTACCGCTGGTTCTTCCTCAAGGACAACAACCCGCAGCACGATGACTGGACCAAGGTCATCGCGCTCTGCAAGGTGTTCAGCTCGGCGCAGATCGAGGAGGCCGCCCGGCAGGCGATGGATGTCAGCGAGTGGATGCGCGTCTTCACGCTCTACGCGCTGTGCGGCATCAACGACACCTACATGTACGGCAACTACCACAACAACAACCACTACGTGCGGCCGAGCGATCAGAAGGTCCTCGTCTTCCCGTGGGACATGGACTGGTCGTGGTCCGCCGCGTACAACGCGCCGCTCTGGGGGAACATGAACCTCCAGAAGGTCATCGTGCTCACGCCCTACACGCGCATGTACTACGGGCATTTCAAGGACATCATCACGGGCACCTTCAACCGCGCGTACATGGACCGCTGGATCCAGCACTACGGCTTCATGGCGGACCAGAACTACGGCGCGGTCTCGGGGATCATCGATGCCCGCGGGAAATACGTTCTCGGCCAGCTTCCGTCGGGCGTCGTCTTCGCGATCACGACGAACAGCGGCGCCGATTTCACGGTCGCCACCGATTCGACGACGCTCCAGGGCACGGCGCCGGTCGAGATCGCCGCGATGTTCGTGAACGATGCCCCGGTCGCCCCGACCTGGTCGACGATCACGCGCTGGTCGCTCTCCGTGGCGCTCAGGCCGGGCGTCAACCGCCTGGAGTTCACGGGCCGCGACGTCCACGGCGCGGAGGTGGCCGCGACGGCCATCAACGTCATCTCGACCGCGGACTGGACTCCGCCCGAAATCGACATGCTCGTGCCGGCCGAGGGGCCGGAGCGCGGCGGCACGACGGTCGATCTCTGGGGCTCGAACTTCCAGGGAGGCATGCGCGTATGGTTCGGCGCCGCCGAGGCGCAGTCGGTTGCCGTGATCTCGACGATCCAGGCGCGGACGGTGACGCCGCCCGGCGCCGGCCAGGTCGAGGTCAGCGCGGAGAACCCGGACGGCGGCGCGAGCGCCGGGGGACCGACGTACACGTACATCGCGGTTGACGAGCCCGAGTTCGTGCGCGGGGATGCCAATGCCGATGGGAAGATCGATATCTCGGACCCCGTGAGAGTCCTTTCCTATCTTTTCGCGCTCGGCGCCGCGTCGTGCCTTGATGCGCTCGATGGAAACGACGACGGCGACATCAACATCGGCGATGCCATCTATCTCTTGGGCTACAACTTCGCGCAGGGCGCGCCGCCGCCGCTGCCGTTCCCGGACTGCGGGCCGGATCCGACGAACGACACGGTCGATTGCGCCGACTTCGCGCCCTGCCCGTAAGAGAGGTGACGCGCGCCCGCCCCGCGGGCGCGCGATGGTCGAGACGACATGGCGCACGACAAGCAGCCGGTCACCCCGGCCGTACGGCTCCTCAGGCAGCGCGGCATCGCATTCAGCGAGCATCCGTACAACTACGAGGAGCGCGGCGGCACGGCCGTGAGCGCGCGCGAGCTGGGGGTCGATGAGCACGCCGTCATAAAGACGCTCGTTTTCGAGGATACCGCCGGCCGCCCGTTCATCGTCCTCATGCACGGCGACCGGCAGGTCTCGGCGAAGAACCTCGCGCGATACCTCGGGACGAAGAGCGTCCGGCCCTGCCGGCCCGAGGTCGCCGACCGGCACTCCGGGTACATGGTGGGCGGCACGTCGCCGTTTGCGACGCGCAAGCCCATGCCGGTCTACATGGAGAAGACGATCCTCGATCTGCCCGCGGTCTACATCAACGGCGGCCGGCGCGGCTACCTGCTCGGCATGCGGCCCGCGGACATCGTCGAGGTCCTCGCGCCGCAGCTCATCGAGGCGGGGATCCAGGGCTGACGGGGAGAGGCGCCGCGCCGCCGCCGCCCCGTTTTCTCTTCAGAATCTCTCTTGATGTGCGGGCCTCCTGGTGCTTCAATAGAAGATAAGGTACGGAGTGCGGTCGTTACCCCATGAGGCGAGAATGCTGCCGGTTCGGAACAAGGGAGGTCCGTGGCATGAGAACGAACACGCGATGCTTGGTTGCTTGGATTCTTGCGGTTGCGCTCGGAAGCGCCTCGGCCGCGACATGGACTGAAGACTTCGAGCAGGTCGATGGCCCGCCCGAGGGGTGGGTCGTGACCGGCCCGACCGTGGAGGTCCAGAGCGGACAGTTGACCCTCACGCCCGGAAGCGCCGCCGAGGTCGGGGTCGTCGTCGGCAAGAACGGGGATCCCGTGTGGTTCGACAATCTGGAGGGCATCGAAGCCCAGATCGCGTTTCCCGGCGTGACGGCGGCCTGGCCGTTCGATCACGGCGGAATCTTCTTCTGCGCACAGACCCCTGCCGGCCGGTACCAGTCGACGTGCTACGTCATCGACTACCTGCCGATGGACAACGCGACAACCGAGGCGCCGGGGCGTTTCAGGCTGGCGAAGTTCGTGAACGGCGCCGAGCAGGCGCTCACGCAGACGCTCCAGACGATCGTCGACTACGAGGGCCTCTGGTCGATCGAGCTCACGGACACGGAGATCGTGTTCACGTACGAGGGCGTCGAGATGATCCGCCATGCCAACGCGGATCTCCGCGGCGGCTACATGGGCTTCTGGGCGTACCAGGTGCCCATCGAGAACTTCATGACGGTCGACGACGTCGCGGTCACGTACACGCCGGCGGCGTGTCCCTCGTTCGTGGCGAGCAAGGTCGCGCTCACCGCCGGCCTGCCGAATCAGCTTGCCGGCATCAGGATTCCGACCGGCGCCAACGACGCCGCCCCGTACGTGGTCACGATCACGAGCGCGGATCCCGCGGTGGCATTTCCGGTCGGCCACACGGGCGGCGCGCTCGCCTATACTTTCGCCGCCGGGACGTCGTACACGCAGTACGTCGAGATCGCGCCGGGCATCGCCGGCGAGACGACGCTCGGCCTGAGCGTTCAGGGCGAGGACTGCAGCGGCGTCTCCGCGTTCGTCGAGGTCAACAAGCTCGTCGCCTACGAGGAGGATTTCGCGCAGCCCGACGGGCCGCCCGAGGGCTGGTACGTAGCGTCCGAGTCGGCCATGGTGATCGGCGAGGAGCTCTCGCTGAGGCGGGGGATCGCCGACCCGTTCGTCTGGTATGCCGTCGACGGCGTGCCGATCCGGGTCGGGAAGATGGAGTCGGTCACGTGCATGATCAGGTTCGCGGATGTCGCCGACACCGTGGTCGGCGCGCACGGCGGACTTGTTCTGGCGCCGGTGGTCACCACGTACCGTGACGATGGCTACATGATCGACGTCATCGAGCGGGCATCGGACAACGGGTACCGCATCTACAAGGACAATGTCGCGACCGTCCAGCTCGGGGGGCCGCGCCAGCCGTACGTCTGGGACGACCAGTTCCACGAGTGGAAGGTGACCTTCACGCCGACGGGATTCACGTTCAGCGTGGACGGGGTGCAGCTTGCCGACGTGGCGGACCTGACCTACCGCGGCGGCTACCTCTCCTTCTGGTGCTACACGGGCTCGGATTTTGGTCAGAACATGTTCGTCGATGACATTCGCATCGAGTTCGGCGCCAGCGCCTGCGGGACGATCACTCCGGCCGCGGCCGACAACCGCCCCCCGAATCCCATGACGGTGTACACGGTGGCCGCTCCCTTTGGATCCAATCTCGCCGCCGACTACTCGCTGATGGTGACGAGCACGCAGCCGGGCGTGGCGATACCGGAAGGCGCGGTCGACGGCTCGCTCGTTCTGACCTACCCCCAGAACGAGTCCCTGGCGCAGACCTTCAATGCCGTGTGCCTGAGCCCCGGCACGACGGAGTTCGTGGTCACGGCCGCAGGAGTGAGCTGCCCGAGCGCGAGGGCGACCTTCACGGTGCGGGAGCCGGGCCTCGCGAAGTTCTGCGACGATTTCACCCAGGACGACGGCCCGCCGGAACAGTGGACGCCGGCCTTCGGAGACTGGCAGGTGGTGGACGGCAAGCTCACGATCGGCTGCGCCGCGGGCGGGACCACGCTCGGCGAGACCTGGCTGTGGCTGGGCAACCCGGCCGCGAGGGTGGAAACGACGAGCATGAGCTTCACCGTCGATCTGTCGCAGGACGTCGCCGACGCGGTCGGACGCCACGGGGGCTTCATGTTCTTCGCGAAGGAGCCGACGTGGCGGTGGGTGACGAGCGGGTACGAGATCGACTGGATCGACCGGGAGACGGACCACGGCTATCGTTTCCTCCGATCCGACAACGGCGTTCACACGGTCATCGGCGGCCCGACCTTGGCGGCCTACGAGCTCGGCACGCAGTGGAGAGTGGAGGTCGACGGCGAGAACCTGCGGTTCTACGCGGATGGCGAGCTCATCTTCGACGTCATCGATTCCACCTACCGCGAGGGCTACGTCGGCTTGTGGACGTTCTGCAACACGACGCGGGCCGAGTACGACGACGTTGCCATGGGCGAGTGCGGATTCCTGACGTCTCCCACGGCGTCGTTCACGGCGGCGCCGCTCTCGGGCACGGCGCCGCTTGCCGTGAGCTTCGATGCCTCCGCATCGAGCGACGACGGCACGATCGCGTCGTATGCGTGGACCTTCGGCGACGGCGGCACGGGCACCGGCGTCCAGACGACGCACACGTACAACGCGGGCGGCACGTTCACGGCGACCCTGACCGTGACGGACAACGACGGCCTGACCGACACGGCGACGGCGACGATCACGGTCGAGGGGGGCGGCGGCACGCAGTTCAAGCGCGGCGACACGAACGCCGACGGCAAGCACAACATCGCGGATGCGATCTGTCTGCTCGGCTTCCTGTTCGGGCCGGAGACCGACCCGTGCAAGCAGGGCGTCCCGCGTTGCCGGGACGGGGCCGATGCCAACAACGACGGGAAGATCGACATCGCGGATGCGATCAAGATCCTCGGCTACCTGTTCACGTCGGCGACGACGGGTCCCCTGCCGGAACCGTTCCTGACGTGCGGCCTGGATCCGGCGGTGCCGGCCGACACGTTAGATTGCGCGACATACGCGCCGTGCCAGCCCTGACGGCGCGGCCGCCGTCCGCATGTGGCGCGGCGCACGTGCGTTCGTCCGGAGATACGGCGGCGTTCGAGCGGAGCCCGAACGCCGCCGCCTTCCCGGGCATGAGCGCGCAGGGAGGAGCGTATGTGCCGATGGGTTCTCGTGCTTTCGATGTGCGCGGCGCCGGCGGCCTTCGCGGCCGTCCAGTTCATCGATGCTTTCGCGCGGCCCGACGGGCTGGACACCGAGTGGGTGCAGGTCATTCCGATCGTGCGGATCGAGAGCGAGCGGCTCGTCCTCGAGCCCGACCCCCTCGCGCCCCAGCAGCCGAACGCGTGGGCCGGCAAGGCCGGCGTGCCGATCTTCTTCGGCGCCATGACGAGCGTGTCCTGCACGATCGAGTTCGGGGATGCGCCGCTCGACGCCGTCGGCCGGCACGGCGGGCTCATCTTCTGCGGCACGACCCCGACCGACAGGTACAACGCGACGTTCTCGGGCTACTTCGTCGACTGGATCGACCGGGTCGCCGACCACGGCTTTCGCGTTTTCAGGGTCGACAACGGCGTGCACACGATCCTCCGGGTGGGCACCCCCGCGATCTCCGAGCCGCCGAGCGAGTGGTCGATCGTCTTTCACGACGCGGGTTTCGAGCTCAGCGCCGACGGGACGCTCGTCTTCGACATCGCGGACACGACCTACCGCGGCGGGTACTTCGGGTGCTGGTGCTACCTGAACGTGCCGCAGCGCATGTATGTCGATGACATGGTCCTCGATCTTGCCGCGGGCAGTTGCCCCCTGCTTTTTCCCGCCGCCGTGCGGCCGCGCCTCGGCGACCCCGATGTGGAGTTCCTGGTGACCGCGCCGTTCGGCGCCAACGATGCGGGCCCGTTTCTCGTGACCGTCGCGAGCACCGATCCGGCGGTGGCCGCCGTGAACGGCGGCGCGTCCGCGGATGTCGTGTTCGAGCAGGGCGGCGCGCTCACGAAGAGCTTCACGCTGCAGGAGCTCACGGTGGGAACGACGGAGCTGCGCGTCACCGCCAGCGGCGCGCCGTGCGATGGGTCGATGGTGCCCGTCGAGGTCGTGCCCGCGCCGGCGACGCACTTCCTCGAGGATTTCAGCGGCGAATCGGACGGCGTACCCGAGGACTGCCTCGTCGCGGCGGCCAGCGTCACGGTCGACGCGGAGGAGCTGCACCTCATGGCCGCGGGCGCGGAGCCCCACGCCTGGCTCGGGCATCAGGGGCTCGCGCTCGACTTCTCCGAGATCGCCAGGATAGACTGCAAGATCAGGTGGGGCGAGGCGGCCTCGGCGCCCATTCTCAGGCACGGCGGGCTCGCGTTCTGCGCGGAGGCTCCGACGAGCAGGTGGTCCAACCCCAACTACACGTTCGACTACATCGAGCGCGACCTGACGTTCAGGGTCGGCAGGGGGCATGCGAACGGCACCCAGTCGTGGCTTGCGGTCATCGGCAACCGCGCGGACCCCGGCACCGAGTGGTCGATCGAGCTCACCGGCGCCACCCTGGCCTTCCTCGTCGATGGCGAGAAGATCGCGGAGGTCGTCGACACCGATCTTCGGAGCGGTTACATAGGCTTCTGGTGCTACTCCAACACGGGGCAGGAGATGTTCGTCGACGATGTCGAGATCGTCTTCACGGGCAGCACCTGCTCGTCCATCGCGCCCTCGTTCGCGGCGGTGAGGCCATGGTACCCGATGCCCGTCTGCACGGTCGCGATCCCGTTCGGCGCCAACTTCACCGAGGACTATGCGGTAACGGTGAAGAGCACGCGTCCGGATATTGCCAGGCCCCTGGGCGCCGATGCCTCGGGCGCCCTGGCGCTCGTCTTCCCGGCGGGCGGGGGCATGATGCAGACGTTCGATCTGGAGTGCTTCGACGTGGCGGGCACGGCGCGTCTGGATGTCGTCGATGCCGGTGCGGCCTGCACGGACATCTTCGCGGAAGTGGAGGTCCTGCCGGAAGGCGCCAAGGAGTTCAGCGACGACTTCGCGCAGGCCGATGGGCCGCCCGCGAACTGGACCGTGCCCGCAACGTCCCCCGCGTGGCAGGTCGCGGGCGGGATGCTCGAGAACGTATCGTCGCTCATGGCCGAGGCGGACGTCTGGGCGGGGAATCCCGCGATCCGCTTTGAGTACATCGAGCGCTTCGCCTGCACGCTTACGTTCGGCGATGCGCCCCTGGGCGACGTCGGCCGCCACGGCGGGATCATGTTCTATGCGCGCGAGCCCTTGAGCCGCGGGCTGACGAGCG
>JBFZCA010000360.1:0-2949 GCA_041308205.1 Planctomycetota bacterium
AGTCCCGCGCCGAGCGCGGCGGCGGGCGCCGCAAAGGCGAGGAGGAGCGCGGCCGTCGCGACCGCAAGCCGCAGCCAGGAATAGCGCAGCTCGGTGAAGGCCGTGCGCGCGACCGTCTGCCAGAACTCCGCGAGGCGCGTGTAGCGCCTGAGGCTCCGCACCCGCTCGCTGAGCGCGAGGCGCAGCGGGAAGCCCGCGCGCTTCACCGCGCGCGCGAGCGCGACGTCGTCGATGATCGCGTCCTTGATCGCCGCCAGGCCGCCCGCGCGATCGAGCGCCTCCCTTCTCACCAGCATGCAGCCGCCCGCCGCCGCCGCGCACCGGCTGCGCGGGTCGGACACGGCTCGGAAGGGATAAAGAAGCGCAAAGAAATGCACGAACGCCGGAACGAGCAGCCGCTCCCAGAACGACTCGGCCGCAAGCAACGCCATGCGCGAGTTGAGGCCGAGGCCCGCCGCCTCGCTCTCCCGGACGAGCGCGCCCAGGACGCCGGGCGCGTGCACGATGTCGGCGTCAGTGAAGAGGAGATAGCTCCCGCTCGCCGCGCGCGCTCCCGCCTCCATCGCGTGCACCTTGCCGGCCCACCCCTGGGGAAGCGGACCGGCCGCGATCAGCGCGAACGCCGCCCGTGCGTTCGCGGCGGCCGCCCTCGCCTCCTCGACGGTGCGGTCGGCGCTCGCGTCATCGACGAGAATGACCTCGAGGTTCGGCCACGCGCTCCCGAAGTGCGCGCCGAGCGCGCGCGCGATCGTCGCCTCCTCGTTGCGGGCGGGAATCACGACCGAGACCAGCGGCGCATCCGGCGGCGGCGCGGGTGCATCGCCCTTGTCCCGGAAGGGCGCCCACCGTCTTCGCGGATCGACGAGCAGACCCGCCCACATGACGAAGGCCAGCGCCGCGCACAGCGTGAGCGCCGCCATGGGCGCGCTACTCCCAGCCGAACGTGGCGGGCGGCTTGTGCGTCACGTCGTAGAACCCGGCGACCGCCTCGGGCTGCGTCTTGATCGCGGCCGCGACCTCGTCGATGAGCTCCCAGGGAAGCGTCGCGAAGCGCGCGGTCATGACATCCTCGGAGAAGACGGGTCTCAGGACGATCCCTTCCTTCCCCGCGCCGTCGAGCGGCAGCGCGATCGTAAGCTGCTGAAAGACCGCGCCCATGAGCCCGTGCCGCTCGAGCGCCGCGAGCATGACGCAGTCGGCCGCGCGGACCACGTCCAGGCGATCGCGCGTCAGGTAGGCCTCGTGCACCGTCAGCGGCGGCGCGTCCGGCCACAGGAGCAGCACCACGCGGTTCACCTCGCGGAACGTGTTGGTGAGCTCCGTCGACAGCGCCTCGAGGCGCGTCCAGTCGCGGGGCCCGCGCACCGCAACCGGCGGGCTGTAGCTCCGCTGGTCGCCCTGGACGCCGACGCTGCGCACGGGCAGCACCCACGCCTCGTAGCCGCGCGCGCGGCAGAACGCCGCGATCTCGCGCTCGCGCGGCAGCGTGAACGGCCCCGCATCGCGGTCGCTGCACAGGACGTTGATCGCGAGGCCGGGCCCCGGAAACGGGTGGCGCCACACGATCGACGCGGGCAGCCCGAGCTCTTCGCCGAGCGCGCGCACCTCGTCCTTGTAGAGATCCCTGAGCGGCTCGACCACGCGGCCTTCCGCGATGAGCTCCTCGATGCCGCGAATTCGATTGTGGTGGGTCTTGATCGTGTCGGCGTGCGCCGTGCCGCCGCTCTCGATGATGTCGGGGTAGAGCGTCCCCTGGCCGAGCAGCCAGTCGTCGTGCGCGAGGTCGAGCTCGCCGAGGATGCGCGCCCGCGTGTCGATGAACTGCTGCCCGATGCGCGCCCGCTTCTCCTGCGGGTCGCTGAGATTGCGCGTCGCCGCCAGGAACTCCTCCGATGCATCCTCGTACCTGACGTTCCAGCCGAGCTTCTCGTAGGACGCCTCGATCTGCGCGGTCTCGTCCCGGCGCATGAAGCCGTGGTCGATGTACAGTCCCAGTACGCGCTCGGCGCCGAGCGCGCGCACGAGCAGCGCGTAGGCGACCGACGAATCGACGCCGCCGCTCAGGAAGAAGAGCACGTTGCGGCTCTGGACCTGCGCGCGCACGTCCTCGATCTCCTGCGCCAGGAAGGCGTGCATCGACCACGTGCGCGGCGCGCCGCACAGGCGCAGAAAGTTCTCGAACACGACGGCGCCGCACGGCGTGTCGTTGACTTCGGGGTGAAACTGAAGCCCGAAGAGCGGCCGCGTGAGGCTCGCCATGGCCGCGATCGGACAATCGCGGGTCCGGCCGAGAAGCTCGAAGCCGGGCGGCAGCGCGAGCACGCTGTCCCCGTGGCTCATCCACACCTGCTCGCGGCCGGCGAGCCCCGCAAGCAGCGGACTCGCGCCGCGCACCTCGAGGTGCGCCAGTCCGTACTCGCCCGTGCCGGCCGTGCCGACCTTGCCGCCGAGCGCGTGGCCCATGAGCTGGTGCCCGTAGCACAGGCCGAGCGTCGGCACGGGCTGATCGAGAAGCGCGCGGTTCCACCGGGGCGCGTTCGCGTCCGTGACGCTCGCCGGCCCGCCCGAGAGCACGAGACCCGAGAGCCCCGCGAGGTCCGCCGCCGCCGCGTCGGGCGGCAGGATGACCGTGTAGCATCCCAGGTGCCTGATGCGCTTGGCGATCAGGTGGGCGTACTGTCCGCCGAAATCTATGACGGCAATGCTCGCGCGCTCACGCACGCCGCGTCTCCTTGTCGACTGTGAATGCCTCGCGGCCCGGGGCTCGATGCGGGAAAAACTCAAGACTATAGTCTCCGCGCCCCGGGCTGTCAATCCACGGCGCCGGGCGTAGCCGGCGTTTCCCCCCTTCCCCTGAAGCTGACGCTTACCCACAAGTTCCAGTGTCCTGACGCACGACCGAGAAGACGGCTCGCGCCTGAACCTGACACGCTGGGTGCTTCGCCACCT
>JBFZCA010000361.1:0-5173 GCA_041308205.1 Planctomycetota bacterium
CAATGGAAGTACTGATGCACCGCCCGCGCCGCCGCCGTCTTGCCGCTGCCCTTGGGCCCCTCGATCCAGATCCAGCGGTCCTTGGGCGAGAGCGCGGCTATGGTGCGGAAGACGTCCTGCATTGCCGTGCTGCGGCCGAGGAGCCCGAAGAAACCCTGCGGCGCCGCGATGTGCGACTGCGAGAGGATGCTCTTGAGCCGGTGCTGCTCATCGTGCGCGGCCTTGAGCTCGCGCGCGATCAGCGTCCCATCGTCCGGCGCTCCGTTGACGGCGGCCAGCGCGCTCGTGAGCATGTCGATGCCGGTCTTGAGGTGCGCCTGCGCATCGGCGAAACGCCCCAGCTTGGCCTCGGTGCGGGCCAACGCCGTGTGCACGAGGGCCAGGATTTCCGTCAGGCCGTGTTTCTGGGCCGTGGCCTCGGCCGCGGTCAGATGCTGCGCGGCTTTGTTCGGATTACCCGTGGGGGTGGAGAGCTCGAGGAGCCCCATCTCGTACCAGAAGTACCCCTTGAGGAGCACGAGGTTGAGGCGCTTGGCCATGAACAGGCCTTCCTCGAAGGTCATGCAGGCCTGCTCGTACTGGCGGCTGCGGGCAAGCGCTCGGCCGACGAAAAGGCACGTCCACGTGATCAGACGTTCGGAGCGCGCCGAGCGGCTCAGGCGCAGCGCATCGTTGAAGCGCGCGAATCCGTGGTCGTCGCTCTGGGCGGCCAGCGCCACCAGCCCGTCGAGCAGCGCGAGCATCGCGTCGATGAGAACGAGGTCCTCGCGCCTTGCCGTGGCGGCCAGGCCCGCCTGGAGCGCGGCGAGCGCATCCTTCTTGTTGCGGGATGACGCCGCGAGCGCCAGAAGCAGCGTGGCTTCGGGGTGGAAGACCTCGCCCCGGGCGTAGGGGTCTTCCAGGAGCTCCCACACCTTCTCCCACCGGCCCGCCAGGCATGCCACGTGGGCCTGGGCCAGGCGCAGCGAGCGGACGGACTCCTCGTACTGGCACTGGCCGAGGGCGTCGCCGAGCAGCTTCTCGGCCGCGGGGATGGCGCCCTGGTCGGACACGATGCGCGCGAGGATCGTGCGCGCCCGGATGTGGGTCGCCGGATTCTCGAACTCCTTGCTGAGCTGGAGCGCGGCGCTGCTGTGCGTCTTGGCCTCCTCGTGGTAGCCGAGGGCCCAGGCGCTCTCGGCCAGCAGAAGAAGCGCCTGCAGCAGCAGCATGCGATTGCCCGTGGTCTGCAGCTCCTTGTGCGCCTGCAGGGCGCACCGCCGCGCTTTGGCCGCCTCCCCGCAGCTCGAGTGCATGGCGGCGAGCTCGACGAGGCACTCGATCTCATCGTCCTTGAGCTGGAGGCGCTGGCACGCCGCGCGGCAGATCTGGAGCTGGGTGATGCTCTTCGATGCGTGGTTGCGGTAGCGCCAGAAGGCGGCCAGACACCGCAGGCTCGCCGTCATCTGACCGGGGTTCTGGCGGTCGCCGATGAGCTCGAGCGCGCGGGAGATCTCGGCGATCGCCTCCTGCACGTTGCCGAGGCGGACGAGGCTCTCGGAATGCATGAGCATGAAGCGCCAGGTCTGCAGGCCGGCCTGCGGATCCTGGGCGGTCTTGAGCGCGCGGGCCGCCGTCGCGGCGCTCTGGCGGTAATCGCCGCGGGCGAACAAGAGCTGCGCCGCGGTGTACATGAGCTGCGGCATGACCGCGGTCCGGCCCGTCACCTTGGCCGCGCGAAGCGCCTGGTCCACGGCCCTCCCCGCCGCGGCCGGCTGTCCGAGCTTGAGCCTGAGCGTGGCGAGCAGCGCGAGCGCGTCGCACAGGAGCGGGCCGCCGCCATCCGGGCGGGCCGTGATCGCGTTCAGGCGTTCCTCCGCCTCGCGGTTGCGGCCGAGCTCCGCGAGCACTTCGGCGAGCAGGAATTCGGCCTCGGGGCCCTGCGCGGCCCATTCGGGAAGTTGCGTGATGCGCGTCAGGATATCGAGGGCTTGCTCCATGTCGCACGCGGTGCGCAGCGCGGCGGCGGCTTCCATGCCGCAGCGCAACGCCTCGGCGTTCTTGCCGGCGATGAGGAGATGCGGGAAGAGCTCCGTGGGCGGCGCCTTGGCCGCGGCGAGAAACGCGGCCGCCTTGCCGTGGAGCTCCCTGCGCGGCTCCTCGGCCAGCGCGGCGTACAGGATCTCGCGGGCGCTGCGCGACGAGAACCGAAAGCGCTCGTTGACGGCCGTGAGCAGTCCGCGCCGCTTGAGCTCGGTCAGGGCGCCCAGGAACTTCGCGGGCGGTATCGTGGTGAGCGTCCGCACCGCCTCGATCGTGAACGTGCCCGTCATGACGGACAGATCCTCGCCGAGGCGGCGCGCGGCCGGCTCCAGGGCCCGGATCTTCTCCTCGATGTGCCGTCTGCCCGTCGACGGCAGCACGACATCGCCCAGCGATGCGAAGGTCGTCGCCCAGCCCTCCGCGCCGTGGACGATCTTCTCCTCCGCCACGAGGGCTTTGAGGATCGCCACGGCCGCCCCCGGGCTTCCCTCGCTCTCCCACACGACCTGATCGAGGAAGGCCGTCGCGAAGCGATGCTCGAGGAACGAGAGATCGATGAGCTCGCGGAGCTCGATGTGGCCGAGGGGCTCGAGGCGCACCGCCGTGAGCTGTCGCTTCACGTCCTGCAGCATCAGCAGTTGCGAGAGGGCCTGCGAGCGGTGGTCGAGCGACGCGCTCAAGCAGGCCAGGATGTGGAATTGCTGCGGGGCCGCGGCGGTCTTGGCGGCCACCGCTCTGACGAACGCCGCCGACTTCTCCTGCGCATCCTCGAAATCGCGGTACATGAGCAGCACCGGCTGCTTGCGGCTGAGCTCTCCGAGCCGCTCGATGACGGGCGCCTCCTCCGCCTCCGTGTGGAGCTGCGATGCGAGCTCCGCGGCGGCGTTCTCCGGTCCGAGCGTGAAGACCAGCGCCCCGCGGGTTTGGACGAACAGCTTGAGCTCGCGGAAGAGGCGGGCCTTTCCGAGGCCCTCGGCGCCTTCCACGACGATGATCGTGAACTTCCCCGAGGGGAGCTTCACGGCCTGGACCGGCGCGATGGCGCCGCCCGATCCGTTGGGGTCGTGCGCAAGATCCAGGCCGCGCATGAGCAGCGTCTCGAGGACATGCATCTCGTGCGCGCGTCCCACGAGGGGATTGCTCCGGAGATACGCCTCGGCGGTCGCGGGCGTCTCGATGGGGAGCTGCCGTCCGGCGGCCTCGGTCAGCGCGGCGATGACCTCGGCCGCGCTGCTGAAGCGGTCGCCCGGCTTCTTGGCCATGAGCCGCATGATGAGATTGCTGAGCGCGAGCGGGACCTGCGGGTTCAGCTCGTGGGGCATGGGCGGCTTGTGCTCCAGATGGCCCTTGAGAATCTCGATGTTCGACTTGCCCCTGAAGGGCAGGTGGCCGGTCGCGAGCCGATAGAAGACGACGCCCAGGGAGTACAGATCCGTGCGGCGGTCGAGCATCGAGCCGAGAATCGCCTCGGGGGCGATGTAGTAGGCGGTGCCCACGATCTTCTTGCCGATGAAACCGCGCTCGCTCACCGTGAGGCCGAAATCGATGAGCCTGACGAGAAAGCGGCCGGCCTTGATCGCATCGCGCGTGTCGCCGTCCTCGGCCAGGACCTGCAGCAGCATGTTCTCGGGCTTGATGTCGCCGTGGACCAGGCCGTGGTTGTGCAGGAAGTCCAGGGCCCGGCAGGACTGCGCCAGCGCCTCGCAGAGGCTGCCGGTGTCGTAGGCGCCCAGGACGGTGCTGATGTGGTCGCCGTCCACGAACTCCGACGTGAAGAAGAAGTCGCCGTCGACCCAGTCGCGGCCGAAGTCGTAGGGCGGGACGAGGTTGGGGTGCGAGAGGTGCGCGACCGTGAGGAATTCGGACCTGAGATTGGCGACCTGGTTGCGGTCCAGGCGATCCTTGCGCAGCTTCTTGAGCGCCACCTTGAGGTTCATCCACAGGTCCTCGGCGAGGAAGACCTGCCCCATGCCGCCTTGGCCGAGCCTGTTGGCGATCCGGTAGCGCTCGTTGATGGTGCTCTCGGCGCGCTGCGTCTTCGTGGCGTCCTCCGCGCTCGCAGCGTCCTGTGCGTTTGCGGCGCCCTGCGCGAGGTCCTGGCTGGCGGCTGTGCTCATGCGCGGTTCTCGTTCCCTCCGGCGGTTGGGCACGGCGGCGCTCCGCGCTCCCCGCGCGGATTCCGGCAGTCCGCCGTCATTGAAGCATAAGATGGCCTCTCCGCGCGGGCCATCTGCGCACCGGCGTCGCGGCGCAGACGGGGTCACGCGAGCCGCTCGAGCACTTTACCGGACCTGTGCAGGCGTCCCTTGAGCTCCAGCGCCGTGATCGCGGACATCACCTCCGCAAGCGGACGGCGAAGCGCCCATGCGGCTGCATCGGGCGCGACCGATCCGGGAGGAATCGCGCCGAGCACGGCCTCTTCGAGGGGCGTGAGCGGCGGGAGCGCCGGCGCCCGGCGCCGGGCCTTGAGCAGGGGATACAGGTCGCCGAGTTCCTGGAGGATATCCTCGGCCGAGGTCGTGAGCACGGCGCCGTCGCGGAGCAGCGCGTTGACGCCGGAGGCGTTGCAGGAATCGATGGGCCCCGGCACGGCGAAGACCAGGCGCCCCTGCTCGGCCGCGTGGCGCGCCGTGATCATCGTGCCGCTGCGCGTGCCGCCCTCGATCACCAGAACGCCGATCGAGAGCCCCGCGATGATGCGATTGCGCCTGGGGAAATGGTAGGCGCGCGGCGCCGTGAAGAGCGGCAATTCCGAGATCACGGCGCCCGCGCGGGCAATGCGCGCGGCAAGCGCATCGTGCTCGGGGGGGTAGAGGCGGGCGATGCCGCTTCCCAGCACGGCGATGGTGCGCGTTCCGGCCCGCAGCGCCTCCTCGTGGGCGATGCCGTCGATGCCGCGTGCAAGCCCGCTCACGATCGGCAGGTCGTAGGCGGCCAGTTCCCTGACCAGCCGCACGGCCTGGCGCCGGCCGTAGGCGCTTGCCCGGCGTGTTCCGATAACGGCGATGGCCGGGACATCCTGGGGCACCGGTTCGCCCCATACCCATAGGATGAGGGGATGTGCAGGCGCGTGCGCGAGGAGCGGCGGGTACAGGGGGTCGCCGACGGGCACGAGCGCGATCCCGCGCCGCGCGGCCTCGGCCCGCTCGCG
>JBFZCA010000362.1:0-12493 GCA_041308205.1 Planctomycetota bacterium
TCGCGGCGCACGGCGCGACCTCGGGCGCCTTGGCCGTCACGCCGCCGGCCGTCCCGACGAGCCGCCCGAGACGCTTCCCGCGCACGCGCACCTTGCCGTCCGCGACGCCCGGCTCGTTCGCAACGATCGTGCCGATGACGGCCGCGGCCTTGTTGCCGCGGCGCCTGAGCTCCTTCACCATGGCATTCGCCTCCTTCTCGGGCAGGGCGATGAGCAGGCCGCCCGAGGTCTGCGGATCGTACAGGACGGGCAGCAGCCGCTCCGTCTCCGGCTCCTCGGCCTGGACCCAGGCCATGGCATATTCCTGGTTGCGGTCGATGCCGCCGCCCAGGATCTCCTCCGCGAGGCACTCGACGACCGGCGCGAGCACGGGGATCGCCTCGAGGTCGATGCACGCCGTGACGCGGCTCTTTCGCACCATCTCGACCAGGTGCCCCGCAAGGCCGAAGCCCGTGACATCGGTGCAGGCGTGCGCCCCGTGCCGCACCATGAGCTCGGCCGCGTCCTTGTTGAGCGCCGCCATCCACTCGCCGGCCTCGGCGAGGCACTCCGGCCGCATGCGACCGATCTGCGCCGCGAACGAGATCATGCCCGTCCCGAGCGGCTTGGTGAGCACCAGGCGGTCGCCGGGCTTGGCGTTGTCCCTGACGACGACCGCGCCGCCATCGATGAGCCCCGTCACGGCGAAGCCGCACTTGACCTCGGCGTCGTTGATGCTGTGGCCGCCGATGAGGCTGCACCCCGCCTCGTTGAGCTTCTCGATGCCGCCCCTGAGCATGGCTTCCATGGCCGCGCCGTCCAGCTCGTCGATCGGGAAGCCCACGATCGAGAGCGCCGTGAGCGGCGTCCCGCCCATGGCGTAGACATCGCTCACGGAGTTCGCGGCGGCGATCTTGCCGAAGAGATACGGGTCGTCGACGCACGGCGTGAAGACATCGACGGTCTGGACCAGGACGTGGGTCGCATCGATCCTGAAGATCGCCGCGTCGTCGCCCGCGGCGACGCCCAGAAGGATGCGCGGGTCATCGACCGGCGGGAGCCTGCCCAGGATGCGCGCGAGGTCGGCCTGCCCGATCTTGGACGCGCAACCCGCCTTCGCGACGTGCCGCGTGAGCGCCGCGGCCTCGGCCCTCGGCGGGAGGCGCTCGCCCGCGCACGGGCAGACGTTGTGCGCCTTCAGCATGTCGCAGGGGCATCCCTGGCGCGGATTGCAGACGCAGTGCCCGAGCTTGCGCGACCGCGCCATGACGGCCCGCCGGCGTTGGAGATTGACGGCCATCGTATTCCTTTCGGCTACGGAGCCCCCTTCGCGAGCAGCGCATCGATGCGCACGAGGGCCTCGGCCACGATGTCGTCCTCGCCCTCGAGCAGCGTGCGCACGTCGAGCAGCACGTCGTCGCCGGCGATGCGCCCGACGACGGGCGGCTCGCTGCGCCTGAGAAGCAGGCTCAGGCGGTCGGCGCCGCATCGATCGCTCCGCACGGCGAGCACGTGCGTGGGGAACCGCACGCCGGGCAGCGAGCCGCCGCCCGTTTCGCTCTCGTCCTCCTTGACGCGGAGCTTCATCGTCTCGAGGCGCCCGGCGAGGCGCTCCTTCAGGGCGCAGGCGCGCTCCTTGAGAGCCGCAGCCGGCAGCGTCAGCATGCGCAGCGTCGGGTGCTTCGCCGGCAGGGTCTCGGGGTCGAGGAACAGCTTGAGCGCGTGCTCGAGCGCCATGTCGGTGAGCTTGCACACCCTGAGTATGCGGGTCAGCGGGTGCTTCTTGATCGCGGCGATGTACTCGCGCCGGCCCACGATGATGCCGGCCTGCGACCCGCCGATGAGCTTGTCGCCGCTGAAGCACACCAGATCCGCGCCCGCGGCGATGCTGTCCTGCGCCGTCGGCTCCTTCGGCAGGCCGTAGGCGCTCAGGTCGATGAGCGCGCCGCAGCCCAGGTCGTCGATGACGAGGAGGTCGCGGCCCTGCTTGAGAGCCGCGATCTCCCGGATCGAGACCTCCTTGGCGAAGCCCTCGATGCGGTAGTTGCTCGTGTTGACCCTGAGGATGGCGCCCGTTGCCGGCGACAGCGCCTGCGCGTAGTCGCGCAGGTGCGTGCGGTTGGTCGTCCCCACCTCGACCGCGAGCGCGCCGCTCTGGTGGATGCACTCGGGCAGCCTGAACGAGCCGCCGATCTCGATGAGCTGCCCGCGCGAGACGATCACCTCCTTGCCCTTGCAGAGGGCGGCGAGGATCAGGTACGTCGCCGCGGCGTTGTTGTTGACGACCATGGCCGCCTCGGCGCCCGTGAGCTCGCACAGGATGTGCTCGGTCATGAAGTTGCGCTTGCCGCGCAGGCCCGTGCCGAGGTCGATCTGCATGTTGCAGCAGCGGTTGAGCGACCCGAGCGCGGCGGCGGCCGCGTCCGGCAGCACGGCCCGCCCGAGGCCCGTGTGGAGGATGATGCCGGTCGCGTTGACGACCCGCCGCAGGCGCTCGCCGAAGACCTCCTCGGCGCGCGCCGCGACCGCGGCGACGACCTCCTCGGCGCCGGCCGCCGCGGCCTCCTTGGCAAGGCGCTCCCTGAACTCGCCGAGCACGTTCTGGAGCACGCGCATGACGAGCGGGCGCGAATGCGCCGCAACCAGGGCCTGAACGCGGGGGGCGTCGAGGAGCGCGCTCACCGAAGGCAGGCGGCGCCGGGCATCGTTGCGCGTATCCACCACGTACGTTCCTTTCGCACGGCGGCGCTCCCGCCCGGGTTGCACCGCGCTCCCGCGCGACGCCGCAGTCACTGTTTGTACTCCGCGCCGGGGCGGCGGTCAAGGCCGCCGCACCGCGCGGGAGAGCACGGACCTCACGGGCCCTCCCGACCGCCGGCGCGGATTCGCCGCGCGGGCGACCCGCGGCGGAAAGAACATTGGACCGAGCGGCCCCCGCCGAGTATACTGCCTTCCCGTGAAGACATGGAATGATGGAGAGACCCATGCGCGTTGTCGCTCGGAATGCTGTGTACACGGCCGCGCTGGTCCTTTTCTGGGGCGCGGCCGCCGGGGGCGCAATGGTATGCCCGCATGCGGTGTCGTTCGACCCGCTTCCGGTCGCGCGGCCGCAGACCGTGGAGACGACTTGGGTGACGCCGGCCCCTTCGCAGGCCGAGTTCGCCGTGCCCGACTTCTTCAAGAAGGGTGACGGCCTGACGCTGAGATGCTCCTCGCGTTCCGTGGAGGGAACGCAGGAGCGATCCGTGGATCTGGCCAGGGGAGCGGACGTGCTCGCGACGTTCACCGGGCTGCCGTTTTTCGGCCATCTCCTCGGCCGCCAGACGGTGCACGTTGCGGACTACGACGGCAACCAGCGAAAAGACATCAAGTTCGTCGTCTTCGTGGGCGGCTGCGGTGGGAACGCGAACAGCGGCATCGCGTATTATGTCTTCCAGCACGAGCGCGAATGGCGGCTCGTGTCCTACTTCATCCGGGATCGCTCCTACGCCTGGGAGTGCGATCTGAACGGGGACGGACGCTTCGAGCTCCTCAAGGGGCACCACCAGGACAAGAGAAAGCCGGGCTACCACGACCGGAAGACCGACCGCTGGGTCGGCGAGGTCTTTCGCAAGTACCTCGTCATCAACGCGTACGAGATCGGGCCGAACGGGCTTGCGCTGCGGAACGACCTGTCCGGCCGGTTTCCCGTGATCATCCCGTTCACCACCGATCCATTCGAGGTATCGCAGGACAAGGAGTTCCTGTCCTACAACCAGTTCAAGCTGCCCCAGGACTACTACTTCGGGAAGGCGCCGCTCCGCGGCCGGTGACCCGGAGCCTTGCTCCGGCCGGCCGTGCGGGTACGATCGATAGGGATGCATCGGAGACGGAGAGTCTCCGCGTTCCCGCTGACTTCGAGGATCTCATGCCGGTCGATCCGACGACACTCGCGAAGCTCGAGGTTCTGATGGCCGCCATCGGGGCCTACGACGATCCCCGCCGGGCCGCAGGCGAATGGAAGCAGGTCTACAAGCTGCTCGGGACGACCGAGCTGCCCCCTGCCCGCGTCTCGCACACCGTGGGAATGCGCGACGTCGCGCAGCTTGCGGAGCTCATCGGTCTGCTCCGCGAGCCCGCCGCGGCTGCCGCCCCGCCTCCCCCGCCGAGCGCCGACATCCCGAGCACGGAGACCTGCAGGCTCGCCATGCGGGCGTTCCGCGCGCGGCTCGCGTTCACTCGCCTCGATGACGAATCGAGAATCTGCAGCCGCAACCCGCTTTCGAAGGGCGAGGCGTCGTCCATCGCCGCCATCAACCCGCCCATCGAATGGCCCAAGTCCGTCTGGCAGGAGCTGGTCCGCCAGGGGAGGCTGCGCTACATGGGCAACGGATGCTACGCGCTCCCGGAGGAGTGACGGCGCCTCGACAGGCGTCTCGCGAGAGACCCGCGAGCTACCTCTATCGCCTGCTCGCGAGGAACGTCCTTCCCCGCATCCACACGAGCCCCGCCGGGTTTCGGGCGGCGGTGCAGAAGCTCGTAAACCTCGCCAGGGAGACACGGGGCATCCTCCTCCCCGTGCACGATCTCGAGATCTGGAAGGCGTACGAGGAGCACGGCGACGGTTGGCTCCGGGCGCTGCGGCCGCTCTCGGATGCGGCGACCCGGGGCTACGAGTCGAACCGCTGAGCGCCCGCCGCGCCGGGCGCCGGGGCGGGCTCGTTCGTCGCGGCCGCCGCGCGGAGGAACCGCCCGGCTCACAGGTCGTCGATGATTCTCTTCGAGACGAAGGCGGCCTTCCTGACCTCGGTCAGGCCGCCTTGCGGGCCGAACCACATTCCATCGTTGTAGAAGTCCCAGCGCGGCGTCCCCACCGCGTCCGGCAGGTACGCGGCGCAGTCCTTGACGGCCGTACTTCCCGTCTCGGCGTCCACGATGTACACGTTCTTCGTGCCGTGCACTCCCGAGTAGATGAACCCTCCCACCATGGCCATGTTGGTAAGCGTCACGCCGGGCGTGAACGTCGCGATGATCGAGCCCGTCCCGGCCGGGTCCACCTTCTGGATCACGCCGGCGCCGTTGCGCACGTACAAGAACATGCCGTCGGTGCAGATGTCGCCCGCGATGCTGAGCCGGGCATCGCCCGCAAGGAGCGTCGTCTCCAGGACGGCGGGCTGGTTCACGGCGTCGATCACCATGATCCCCGCGGAAGACTCGTGCCCCCGCGGGAAGTAGATCCTGTCGCCTATGACCGCGGACTGATACACGTACGCCCACGACCCGGGGATTATTCCGCCGGCATCGGTGGTTCTGTTCCAGTAGCCTATGCCGCCGCCGCTCGAGCTGCCGAAGTACACGCACGCGAAATCCGGCCGGTTGCCGTCGAGGCCGATCGTGTGGCCCAGCCCCAGGTTCTTGAACGCGAGCACGGTCGGATCCGCGTCGAGCACCTTCGCGGCTTCATACGGGTAGTAGTTGCCCACCCATGCATGGGTGCCGTCGTCGTAGATGTTCCAAATCGACCGATTGGTCCATATCGTCTGCGATGTCCCATCGGATAGCTTGACTCGATACAGATGAATGTTGCAGCCCCCGCCCTCGCCCTCGGTGCCATCCCACCAGAACAGGTGCCGCCCATCGGCGCTGGGGACGACGCCGGCGTTCGAGGTCGCAGCGGCGAAATCGCTCGCGAGGTCGAGGATCACGTTCCCCAGGCCGGTCCTCATGCCCCACGTGTACGCGCTCGCGAGCGGGTTGCCGGCCGCGTCCGTCGCCCCGACGCCCACGATGATGGAGTGCTCGGTGCTTGCGTCAAGGGCCGTCCCCGGCGTGAAGGTCATGGTCGTGTCCGCCCACGAGAAGGTCCCCGCGGGCAGCGCCGGAACGGCGGAGAGCGCGGCCTCCGCGGATGCCTGGTCCATGGCCTCGCTGAAGGTGACCGCAATCGCCGTCAGGGGATCGAGACCTATGTCGCCGTCCGCCGGGTCCGTCGCCGTCACCGCCGGCGGCGTCGCGTCGAGCGTGGTCCAGCGCCAGGTACATGCATCCGCAAGAGAGTTGCCCGCCGTGTCGGTCGCGCCGGTGCCGACCGTGATAACGTACTCGGTGATCTCATCGAGCGCGACGGCCGGCGTGAAGGTCATCGTCGCGTCGGTCCACGTGAAGCTCCCGGCGGGCAGGGGCGGAACCGATGAGAAGGCGGCTTCCGCGGATGCCTGGTCCATGGGCTCGCTGAAGATGACCGAGATGGCGGGCAGGAGCGCGATGTTCGTCTCGCTGTCGGCCGGGTCGGCCGACAGCACCGCCGGCGGGGTCGTGTCGGACGACGAAGAACCGCCGCCCCCGCACCCCCCGGCGGCAAGGCCGAGGAAGACACCGATGCCGCACAAGAGAACGTTCTTCATTCCAGTACCCTCGCTGTGCTGCCGCAATCCGGGAACGCGCGCCGCGCCGGAACCACGATCGTTCCGAGGACGCGTCGAGAACTCCGTCATTCACTTTCGACACATGCGGCCGCCGGCCTGAAGCGGGGCGGGCCCGTTTCCTTTGCCCGCGATTAACCCGCGGACATTCCGGCGGCCGGCCGTTGCTGCGGAGGCGGCCTTCCCGCCCTATAATCGATATGGTGAAGGTATCCACATACGCATCCATGCTGCTCATCGCAGCCGTCGCGGCATCGTCGCGTGCGGCGGTCGTGATCAACGAGATCCACTGCGCTCCCGCGGACAAGACGGTGCGCGAGGAGTTCGTCGAGCTCTACAACGACGGCCTTGCGGCCGTCGATCTCTCGGGCTGGTTCTTCTCCGACGGCATCGCCTTCACGTTCCCGGAGGGCACGGTGCTCGATCCGGGCGGGTACCTCGCCGTCGCCCAGGACCCGCAGACCATCGCGCTCGTCTTCCCGGGAACGCAGGCCTTGGGACCATTCGCGGGGCGTCTCGACAACGACGGCGAGCTCCTGCGGCTGCGCAACGCGCTCGGCGGCCGCGAGGACTCGGTCGACTTCCGCCGGCGCTTCCCGTGGCCCATCGCGGGCGGGAGCGAAGGCTACTCGCTCGAGCTCATCAACCCGGACCTCGACAACGACCTTGGCGCAAGCTGGCGGCTCTCGAATCCGAACCTGGGCGAATCGCGCGAGCTCGTGCCCGCGGGCGCCGTCTGGCGCTACCTCAAGGGCACCACCGAGGCGTCATCGCCTCCCGACGCGTGGCGGGCGCGCACGTTCAACGACGCCGCCTGGCCGCAGGGCTCCGCGAGCTTCGGGTACGGCGAGACCTTCATCAGGACGGCGCTCAACGACATGCGCGGCGGGTACACGTCGGTGTACCTGCGGATCGCGTTCGACGTGCCGGACGCGGCGGAAGTGAGAGCGCTCGTTCTCGAGGCGCAGTACGACGACGGGTTCAACGCGTGGATCAACGGCGTGCACGTCGCGACCGCGAATGTGCCGTCCGCGGACATGCCGTACGACGGCACGGCGAGCAGCGCGCTCGAGAACCTGACGTTCGAACGCTTCACGCTGCCTGCTCCCGCAGGTTATCTCGCGGCGGGGCAAAACGTCCTCGCCGTGCATTTCCACAACTCGTCGCTCGCGGACAGCAGCGATGCGTTCTTCGACGCGCGACTCAACGTCGCCGCCTCGACGGGCATCGGACCGACCCCGGGCGCCCGCAACGCGGTGTATGCCGACAATGCGCCGCCGCTGCTCCGGCAGGTCGAGCACGTCCCGGCGGCCCCGGTCGAGGGCGAACCGGTGCTCGTCACGGTCAAGGCGACCGACGCCGACACGGTCGCGGCCGTGACGCTCATGTACCAGGTCGTGGCGCCGGGGGCGTACGTGCGCATCACCGATGCGGCCTACGCGGCGAACTGGACGCCCGTCGCCATGAACGACGCGGGCATCAACGGCGATGCCGCGGCCGGCGACGACATCTACTCGGCGCTGCTTCCCGCGGCGCTCCAGCAGCACCGGCACCTCGTCAGGTACCGCATCGCGGCCGAGGACGCGGCGGGGTTCGCGGTCACGGCGCCCTTTCCCGACGACCCCCAGCCCAACTTCGCCTACTTCGTGTACGACGGCGTGCCCGCGTGGCGCGGCGCCGTGCGGCCCGGGGTCACGGCCGTGCGCGCGTTTCCGGTCGAGGTCATGCGCTCGCTCCCCGTCTATCACCTCATCGCCGTCGAGGCGGATGTGGTCAACTGCCAGTACAACTCGGGCTACGAGAACACGCATTTCTTCGGGACCGTCGTGTACGAGGGCATCGTCCACGATCACATCGAGTTCGAGATCCGCGGCGAGTTCTCGACCTACGTCTCGGGCAAGAACAAGTGGCGCCTGCACTTCAACCGCGGCCACGAGTTCCAGGCGCGCGACGACTTCGGCCGGCCGTACCGGACGGCGTGGCGGACGATGAACCTGATTCCGGCCTCGACGCCGTGGGTGCCGACGAACCGCGGCATGGCGGCGCTCGACGAGGCGATCGCGTTCAAGCTCTACGCGCTCGCCGGCATACCGAGCTCGCACACGAACTTCTTCCAGTGGCGCGTGATCGACGAGGCCGTCGAGGCCGACGCCGCGAGCCAGTACCGGGGCGACCTCTGGGGCCTGTACGCGACGCTGGAGCACACGGACGGGCGCTTCCTGGAGGAGCGCGGGCTTCCCGACGGCAACACGTACAAGATCGAGGGCGGCGCCGGCGACAAGCGCAACCAGGGGCCCACGCAGACGACAAGCAGCGCGGACTACGACGCGCTCAGGAACGGCTACAACGTGTCCCAGCCCATCGCGTGGTGGCGCGCGAACGTGGACCTGGAGGGCTACTACGGCTTCCGGACGGTCGACCGCGCCATCAACAACATGGACCTGCGCGAGGGCTGGAACATCTGCCAGTACCACGACCCCGAGACGAACCGGTGGTCGGCGATGCCGTGGGACCTCGACATGCTCTACATGCCCGTGACGCACTGGTCGGGCGTGATGAACTTCCAGAACGCGATTCTGCAACACGCCGAGCTCATGACCGAGTACCGCAACCGGTCGCGCGAGCTCGGCGACCTTCTCTTCGAACCGGCGAACTTCGCGCAGATCATCGACGAGCTGGCGGCGGTCGAGAACCCGCCCGGCTGGGCGCTCACCATGGTCGATGTCGACGAGTCCATGTGGAACTACCACCCGCGCACGACGTCGGCCCATCTCGGCATGTTCTATCGCAACCCGTCGACGCACACGGCCATCGGCGGCACCATCGTGCGCACGCTCGTCTCGGCCGACCACGAGGGCATGGTCAGGTGGATCAAGGATTTCGTCCTGACCGGCTACGGTGCGATCCAGCGGGCGACCGAGGCGGCCGACGCGGCGATCCCCGCGCGCCCCACCGCGACCCCGAGCGGCCCGGCGGAGTTCCCCATCGACGACCTGCGCTTCACGGCGAGCGCGTTCCACGACCCGAACGGCGACGGCACGTTCGGCGGCATGCGCTGGCGCCTGGCCGAGATCGCGATGCCGGGGACCCCGGCGTACGTCCCCGGCGCGCCGCGGCCGTTCGAGATCACGGCGGTGTGGGACAGCGGGGAGCTCCCGGCGTACGCGCCCGAGGCGACGATTCCGTGGCAGGTCGTCGAGATCGGCCATCGCTACCGCGTCAGGGTGCGCATGAAGGACTCGACGGGGCGCTGGAGCCAGTGGTCGCTGCCGTGCGAGTTCACGGCCGGAGAGCCCGTGACGCCGTTCCCGCAGGTGAGCGCCCTCAGGATCACGGAGATCATGTACCACCCGGCCGAGGACTCGGACTACGAGTTCATCGAGCTCATGAACACGGGGCCGGCGGCGCTGGACCTCCACGAGGTGCGCCTGACGGACGGCATCGAGTTCGATTTCGGGCTGAGCGCGGTCACGTCGCTCGGGCCGGGCGAGCACGCGCTCATCGTCGGCAACGCGATGATCTTCGCCGCCGCCCACGACACGACCGGCATGCGCATCGCGGGCGAGTTCGACAAGCAGCTCGCCGACGAAGGCGAGCGCATCACGCTCACGTACGGCGCCGGCGCGACGATTCTCGACTTCACGTACGACGACGCGTGGTATCCCGAGACCGACGGGGCGGGCTACTCGCTCGTCGCGCTGGACCCGTGGGCGCCCGCCGATGCGTGGACGGCGGCGGACGGCTGGCGCGCGAGCGCGGCAATCGGCGGCTCGCCGGGTGCGTACGACGGCGCGCTCCCCACGGGAGGCTACCAGCGCCCCGGCGATGCGAACCAGGACGGACGGCTCGACATCTCGGATGCCGTCGGCCTCCTGCGGTTCCTCTTCGGCTCGACCGGCCTGCCCCTCCCGTGCGAGGGCGCGTCAATCGCCGAGGGCGGCAATCTCGCACTCCTCGACGTGAACGGCGACGGGCGCGCCGACATCGCCGACGCCGTCTCCGTGCTGGGATATCTCTTCGCCGGAGGCCCCGCACCCGCGGCCGGTACGAATTGCATCCGCATCGAGGGCTGCCCCACATCCTGCCGGTTCTGAGCGCCGGCGGAGCGCCGCCCCCGCGCGCCGGACGCTGTGCGTGCTCGCGCGATGCCTGAACGACGGGCGGAGCCGCGCGCACGAGCAGGCCATATGGTAGAGAAACTCAGCCGATGCATAGGAAACCGTCTGCCTCGTATTGACGCCCGCTGTCGCTGTCCAGATCTCGGTCGGCTGAGTTTCTTTACCACACGCTCATACTATAGAAACCGGTATCAGGGCGATGGCCATCCGGAGCCGCCGATATAACGCGGCACCTGAGCCACGAGCCCGTCGTGGCAAGTCCGCCGAGCGTGACGTACCGGTTGGGGAAGTTCCTGCGGAAGTACCGCGGGCCGGTCGCGGCGGGGAGCGCGTTGCTCGTGCTGCTCGTTGCGGGGCTCATCGTGAGCCTGGCCATGTACGCTGAAGCGCAACGCGCTCGGGAGTCAATCGCGGAGGCGGGTACTCAGTGTCCAAACCGGCGTTTCAGGTAGGCGCGCGGGTTCTTGGCGGCCATGAAGCTCACGATGACGCGCGAGACTTCCCCGGCGTCGACCAGGTCACCGAAGTCCTTGGCATAGGCGCCGTGGGCGATGCCGCGTAGCGTGAAGGCCTTCTTGAGCGAGACGAGCGTGCGCAGGCGATCCTCCTCCTGCTTCTCCGCGCGCCCCGCCTTCGTCAGGTACTCGAGCATCGTCTGTTCCATGGCGCCCTCCTCAAGGTCGCGCGCCTCCAGAATTCGTCTGAACGCCGCGGGTAACGGACGTTTGCCGCGCGCTCTATGAATAGTATACGCTGCGGTCAGCGCGGCTTCCAGAAGCCCCCGATTCTGCTCCGCCCTGAAGCAGACTGCCGCCGGTCTCCTGTACTCGCGTGTGTCCGTGAGCCGACCTTTCTCCAGGAGGAAGAGCCCGCCGAGGGCGTTGTTGGCCTTGACCATGAGCTCGTCGGGCAGCGCGATCACGTCGACGAGGAAGTACTGCAACTTGACGGCCAGTCCCCAGAAGCCGCCTAACGTCGGGCTGTTCTCCTCGAGCGTCAGCGGCGCATCCCAGGGTGCAGCCGCGCAATGAAGCACGACGGGAATCACGACCGGTGGTTCTGCGTCCTTGCCGCTCCGCTTGTCGAGCCAGTCCCCGAGCACCGCGGCGATGTAGCGAAACATGCGCAGGGCCATGTGCGTGCAGCTCCCGCTCTGATGCTCGATCAGGAAGTAGACGAGGCAATCGCGGGCGTTCTTGCCCGGGATTCTCCAGAGCACATCGGAGTGGAGCTTCCGCGCATGCACCTCGGCGAAGGACGTTTTCGTGCAGGTCGCACGCGTGAAGTCGAGCTCCGCGAGCACCTCGGCCACCTCGGGAACGAAGCCGCGCAGCAGCTCTTCGACCGCGGTCTTCTGGCCGAGGAGCTCGCACCAGGAGATGTCCTGGATATGTGGCCGTCGGTGCGAGGGTCGCTTTCGCATACCGGGCAACCAGCAAGATGCGTGCCGGAGCGTGGGTGCGCCGTGAGATCACGTTTTCCGCGTCAGGAGTGCCATGCATAGACGCCGACGCGAGGGGGGCCGTCCGGATTCGGACGATGCGTGTGGACGGTGGAACCAGGATCGGATTCAGGGCCACTTCCAGTATTCTGGAGAAGGCCCGTTCCTCCCGAAGACTCCGTCCCTTGCCAATCGTGGTGCTGGGGTCGTCGGAATTCGACGCGGAAGAGGCCGAATCAAGGGCGCCGACGCGGGAGCTCTTGAAACGCCGCGGGCTCGAGGATCGTCACGGTCCCCGCGTCGCCGTCGACGCGGACGAGCTGCCCGGTCGCGATCGCCGCCGTGGCCGGACCCACGTTGACGACCGCCGGAAGGCCGTACTCGCGGGCGATGATGCAGCCGTGGCTGAGGACGCCGCCCATGTCCATGACGACGGCGGCCGCGTTCAGGAAGTAGGGCGCCCAGCCCGGGTCCGCGAACGGCACGACCAGGATCTCGCCGGGCAGGACGCGCCCGCGCTCCGCGCGGCGGATGACGCGCAGATCGGAAGAGCG
>JBFZCA010000363.1:0-5870 GCA_041308205.1 Planctomycetota bacterium
CCGCCGCTCGTCCAGACCGCGGCCCCGCCCCGAGCTCCCCGCAGGCAGCAGTCGACCGCGCGCATCGCGGCAAGCATGGAATGATCCTGGTTATTGTAGCGGTGCATGCCGTTCCTGCCGATGCAGTAGAGGTTCTCGATGCGGTCGAGAAACTCGCGCACGACCGGGAGCTTCTCGTACGTGCCGAAGTACCCCGGATATGCGTCCGGCATGCGGATCACGGTCGTATCGATGACATCCGCAGGATCGGCGAAGCCGATGTCCGCGAGCTCCGCGACCGCGCGCGCCGCGATCGCCGCATCGGGCAGCGCCCAGAACGCATCGCCCTCGTCGCAGAAGTACTCCAAACCCAGCCACGCGGTCCGAGGGTCGGCCGCCATGCGCGGGCTCCAGTTGTTGAAGAACTGGACCCGCCCGAGCTTGACGCCCGGCTCCTGGATGTAGATCCAGTGGTCGGGAACGCCCGCCGCCCCTTCCGCCCCACCGAGGCGCAGGCGCCCGAGCAAGACGCCCACGGTGATGAAGCTCCGGTACCCGAGGCCCGCCGCCGTTGCGCGCACTTCCTCCGGCACTGCGGCGCCGCCGCGCACCAGCGCCGCGATGAGATCCCGGATCGGCATCGAGGAGAAGAACCACTCCGCGGCGGCGGCATAGGTGCATCCGGTCGCCGTGTCCAGGACCTGCGCGCCCGCGATGCGGTTTCCCGCCATCGTCAGGCCCGTGACGCGCGCGCCGTTCCGGACGACGCCCCCCGCGCCGAAGATCAGGGCCGCGACGTGCTCCCATAGCTGCCCCGGCCCGAACGGCGGGTAAAGGAAGCGGTCGATGAGACTCGTCTCGGTGGTCTTCTGGGCGACAGAACCGCCGCGCGCGAAGGGCCGCGCGAGCGCGTGCCGGAGCGCCTTGCCGGCCGAGAGCCCCTTGATCCGCTGCGCCCCCCACTCGGCGGCGATCGCGCTGCACGGCACGCCCCAGACCTTCTCGGTGTAGTCGCGAAAGAACGTCCGGTACAGCTCCCCGCCGAAGCGGTTGACCAGGAAATCCTCCAGCGACCTCTCCTCGCGCCGCGGGAAGAGCCGCGCCCGCGCGTAGCTCCCCGCCATGCGCAGCGCGCGGCCGAGCCCGAGGCTCCGCAGCGCGGCGAGCGACGGCGCCAGGGGATACTCGTAGAGCGCCCCGCGGTGCAGGATGTGCGAGCGGCGGCGCCGCACCAGCATGACCTGTTCGCCGTCCGGCTCCCCGCCCTCGCCGGCGACGGGAAAGAGCCGCGTCCACCATTCCATGACTGCGTCGGACTTGGAGAAGAAGCGGTGGCCGCCTATGTCGATGCGGTTGCCCTTGTAGACGGCCGTCTGCGAAATCCCGCCGATCGCCCCCGTCTGCTCGAGGACGAGCGGCGCCGGCCCGCCGCGCGCAAGCAGCTCGTGCGCGGCGGTGAGCCCCGCGGGCCCCGCGCCGATGATGACCGCTCGCTCCGTGCGCTGCGCCATGCCGCTCCTCGCCGTCACATGCTTCCCCGGATGCAGCGATTGTAACGATGCGGCGGCGGGTTTCTCAACCCCGATGGAACCCGGCCCGGGATTCCTATACAATTGATCGGAACTGGCCGGGGCCGAAAGACCCCTCCATGCACACAGCCATTTGAAAAGGAACTCCCATGCGTCACGGCACTCTCGCGGCGTTTCTGGCGGCGGCGATGCTCCTGCCGAGCTTCGCCGGCCTTCGCGCGGCTTCCCCGGCCTCGCCCGACATCTGGACGACCGATGTCGCCAAGGCGCTCGAGCGCGCCGCCAAGGAGAAGAAGGACGTCCTGATGGACTTCACGGGCTCGGACTGGTGCGGCTGGTGCATCAAGCTCGACGGCGAGGTCTTCAGCCAGGAAGCCTTCATCAAGGAGGCGCCCGCGCAGTTCGTGTTCGTCAAGCTCGATTTTCCCCGCAAGACGAGCCTGCCTCCCGACCTCAAGAAGCAGAACCAGGAGTGGCTCGATAAGTTCGGCGTCCAGGGCTTCCCGACGATCATCCTGGCCGACGCCAAGGGCCGCCCCTACGCCAAGACGGGTTACCAGGCGGGCGGCCCGGAGGCGTATCTCAAGCACCTCCGGGATCTCGCCAAGACCGGCGCCGAGCTCCAGGCCGCCATCGCCAAGGCCGGGCGTGCGCAGGGCGCCGACAAGGCGAAGCTGCTCGACAAGGCGCTCGCCTCGGTCGACCCCTCGCTCATCGGCGCGGCCTACAAGGATCTCATCGACCAGATTGTCGCGGCCGATGCGGACAACAAGGCCGGCCTCAAGAGCAAGTACGCGCTGATCCTCGTTCAGAACGATGTCCAGGCGGCGATGAACCGGCGCGATCTGGACGGGGCCATGGCCATGATCGAGAAGGCGTTCAAGGAGCTCGAGCCCTCGGGCGCGCAGGCCCAGGAGCTCTACGTCTTCAAAGGCCTCATCCAGCTCAACAAGGGCGACAAGGAGGCGGCGGTCGCGACGCTCCAGGCGGCGTTCGCGGCCGACCCCAAGAGCGAGCGCGCGCTCCAGATCGCCGGCTTCATCGAGAGGCTCAAGCAGGCGCCCGCGAAGGACGCGGGCAAGAAGTAGGCGCTCGGGGAGGCGGCGATCATGTCCTCGAAGCTGACCCGGCGGCGGTTTCTGCGCTCGACGGCGGCGGCCGGCGCGGCGCTCGGCGTCCGCGCGGAGGAGGGAGCCGCGCCCGACACCCTCAACGTCGCCCTCATAGGCGCGGGGACGCAGGGCCACGCGCTCCTCAACGCGTGCGTCAAGCTCAAGGGCGTGCGAGTCAAGGCGCTCTGCGACATCTGGGCCGACTACAACCTCGTCAACGCGTCGCGGGTGCTCGAGAAGCACGGGCACGAGCACGCGGCGTACACGGACCTCGGGGAGCTTCTCGCCAAGGAACGCGATCTCCACGCGGCGATCATCGCGACGCCGGACTTCTGCCACGCGCCGCAGACACTGGCCTGCCTCAAGGCCGGGCTTCACGTCTATTGCGAGAGCCCGATGGCGGCAACCGTCGAGGGCGCGCGCCAGATGGCGCTCGCCGCCCGCGAGACGGGGAAGCTCCTCCAGATCGGCTACCAGCGCCGGAGCAACGCGCGCTACATTCACTGCGCCGGGAAGCTGCTTCGCGAGGTGAAGCTCCTCGGGCGCATCGCCGCCGCGCGCGCCGAGTGGAACCGGCCCGTGCAGGCCGAACGCGGCTTCCCCCGCCGCGCGCCGGTCGCCGATGACGTGCTCGCGAAGCACGGCTACGGCAGCATGCAGCGCTTCCGCAACTGGGAGTGGTACCGGGACCTCGGCGGCGGCCCGCTCGCCGCGCTGAGCTCGCACCAGCTCGATGCGCTCGCGTGGCTCCTCGACGCGCGGCCCGTCAGGATCATGGCGACCGGCGGCACGGACCACTACGACGCGAAGACGCACGAGCGGCCGGACACGGTGCTCGCGGTCCTCGACTACGAGCTGCCGCAGGGCCGGGTGCGCGCCTCGCTCCAGCTTCTCAACACGAACGGCTACCTCGGCTCCCAGGAGCGCCTGCTCGGCGACCAGGGCTCGCTCATTCTCTCGGAAGGGCGCGGGCAGACCGAGATCTACAGGGAGCAGACGGCGCTTGACTGGGACCGCTGGGTCGGCCTCGGCCTCCTCAAGAAGCCCGAGGAGAAGGGCGCCGGGGAGCCGGCGGGCGGCCGCGGCACGGGCGTCACGGAGAGCGTGCGGCCGCCGGTCTACTACCTGCCCGACCTTCCGGAGGAGCCGCCGTTCGCGGCGCACCTCGCGAACTTCTTCGATGCGATCCGCGGCGGCGCGGCGTTGCGCTGCGGGCCCCAGGCGGGCTTCGAGGCCGTCGTCACGACCGCCAAGATCATGGCGGCGCTCGAGACCGGCGCGCCGGTCGCGTGCGCGGCCGAGGAATGGAAGGCGTAGCAGCGCCTGTCCCGCGCATAGCGCTGCCGCTCGCGACCACCCCATCGAGCACGCGGCGCCGGTACACCCGCCGTGAGGCGTCGTTCCCCTCGAACCGCTCCCCCGCACACGCCGCACAGTCTGCGTCCTGCGACAGGTTATCCGGCCGCGGGTGCAACACCCCGTTGCGTCGGGAACTCGTCGCGTTGCAGCAGCGCACGCATCGTCTTACTCTTCTGCGCCGAAGCCGATGCGCCGCGCGGGCGCCGCCGGCGGCGCCATGAGCTCGCGGATCGCGTCGAAGACGACTTTGAATTGAGCGTCGTACTTCTTCTCGATCGCAGCGAGCTTGCGGGCCAGATCCGCGTTCTGCTGCAGGAGCTGCCGCAGGCGCACAAACGCCCGCATGATCTCGATGTTGACCTGCACCGCACGGGGGCTGCGCAGCACGCTCGAGAGCATCGCCACGCCCTGCTCGGTGAAGGCGTACGGCAGGTACTTCCGGTGTTTCCCGCGACCGCTCTTCATGGTCACAGTCTGTGACCTTTGAAGCTCGGCCTCTTCAGACGTGAGCTGAAACATGAAGTCGGCGGGAAACCGCTCGATGTTGCGCTTCACGGCCTGGTTCAGCGCCTTCACGCTGACTTGGTACAGAGATGCGAGATGCGCATCGAGCATGATCCTGTGGCCGCGCAGGACCATGATCGCGGATTCGATGCGCTCCGCAGGGACGATGCTATGTTCGGACATCCCGTGCTCCCCTCATGTCCGAGATTCCAGACCATGATCTCAGGAACCTCGCGAAGCTCGCCTTCTCGCCGTTCGAGGTCACCGCCTGGGGCCCGAACACGCTCGGGGCGGCCCATGCGAATCTCGTTCGTGTTCTTCGCATCCACGATCCTGTTCGCAGATCCCCGACGGTCAATACGAAACGGGGCTTGACCATCAACACGGCAGGAAACCCCTTTCGCATCTTCATCGTCAACGATCGTAATGGCGCACCTCCCCGGGGTCAATCATCGTCGCGCACGCCCTCGACACGCCGTGCGCAAGCCCGGGTTCCTCAGAAAAACGCCGGCGGGATGCAGGTCTTCGACCCTCCCGCGGTCACGGCGGGATCCCTGTCGGAGCCGCTCGCGAGACTTCTTGATAACGATGTCCGGCGTTACTACAATGGCCTCGGAACGAGAAGGCGCTCTCCGCGCTCGACTCGCGTCGCCCCCGCGTGAGGGCTGCGGAGGACGCAGCGGCGGTGCCGTGCGATCCGCGCAACGACATCGCGCGCTCTGCAGGTACACCGGCGAATTGAAGGCATGGAGACGCATCCCGCGCCGCTCTCCGTCGCGCCGCCCGCGGGCGCCTTCCGCGCGGCGCACGGCGCCATGGCGGCGACGTTCGAGATCACGATCGCCGGCGAGGACGCGCGCTACGCGGCGCAGGCCGCCGCGGCCGCGTTCGAGCGCATCGACGCGATCGAGCGCGAGCTCAGCCGTTACATTTCGTCGAGCGATGTGGCGCGCATCAACCGCCAGGCGCCCGGGAAACCCGTGAAGATCGGCATCGCGGCGACCGAGTGCCTCGCCTTGAGCGCCCGCATCAATGCGGAGACGAACGGCGCGTTCGATGTGACCGCCGGCCGGCTCGTCGATCTGTGGAAGAAGGGCGCGCCTTCGGCCGAGGAGCTCGCCGCGGCGCGCGCCGCAACCGGCATGCATCTTCTCGTCCTCGACGCGGAGGCGCACACGGCGACCGCGGCTGTGCCGGGCGTTCGCGTCGACCTGGGCGGCATCGGCAAGGGCTACGCCGCCGACGAGGCGGCGGCGCTGCTCTCCGACTGGGGCATCGGGCACGCGCTGGTCAACGCCGGCGGAAGCTCGCTCCGCGCGACGGGCGCGCCGCCCGGCGCTCCGGGCTGGCCGCTCACGTTCCCGCACCCCGCGGGCGGCGGACGGCG
>JBFZCA010000364.1:0-3236 GCA_041308205.1 Planctomycetota bacterium
TGCGAGCGCGCGCGGCGGGACGCGATGCGCGCGCGCGAGTTCGCGGACGTGATTGCGCGCGACGGCACGCTGCGGGGGCGCCTGATCCTCCAGGCCTGCGCGCGGGCCTTCGCACGCGCCGACATCCGGCCGCTTGCGTCCACCGGCGAGGGGCGGAGCTTCAAGTACACCCTCGCGCCGGCCGCCGGCGGCGATGCGAAGGAGCCCGCGCCATGAGCACCGCGCCCGACCGCCGCCGCGCGCGCCTGGTCGTCGCTCTCGGCGCGGCGCTGCTTCTCAACGGCTTCCTCATCGAGCGCTTCGGCGTCTCGCGCGTCGCGGGCGAGCTTGCGTGCCTCGCGGGCGCCGCCCTGTGCGCGGGGCTTCTCTGCGTCAGGGCGGTGCGCAATCTGCGCGGTCCCGAACGCAGGCTCGACGAGCTCGTCGCGCTCGCCGCGGTGGCGTGCTTCGCGCTCGGCGATTACCTGACGGCGGGCATCGTCGCGCTGCTCATGCTGGGCGCGCTCGTCCTCGAGGAGCACACGGCCTCGGGGGCCTTGACCGCCGTCGAGTCGCTGCGCGCGCTGGCGCCGAAGACGGCCCGCCGGCTGCGCGACGATGACACGTGGGATGCGGTCCCCGTGCAGGAGCTCGGCGTCGGGGAGCGCGTGAAGATCCTGCCCGGGGATGCGGTGCCCGCCGACGGCACCATCGAGCGCGGCGCATCGGCGGTGGACGAGGCCTCGGTCACGGGCGAGTCCATGCCCGCCGACAAGACGCCGGGGGATCCGGTCTACGCCGGCACGCTGAACCTGACCGGAGCCCTCGATGTCCGCATCGACAAGGTGGGCGAGGACACGACGCTCGCCAGGGTGCGGGGCCTCATCGTCGAGGCGCGCAAGACGAGGCCCCGCATCGCGGGGACGCTGGAGCGCGTGGTCGCGTGGTATCCGCCCGTCGTCATCATGCTCGCCGGGCTGGTTCTCCTGCTGAGCGAGGACTGGGGCCGCGCGATCAGCACGATCGTCGCCGCCTGTCCGGTGGCGCTCGTCATCGCGGTGCCGAGCGCCGCCGTGGCGGCCCTGGCCTGCGCGTCCCGGAACGGCATTCTCGTCAAGAAGCCGCAGAGCCTCGAAACCGCGGCCGGGGTCTCGGCGCTCGTGATCGACAAGACGGGCACGCTGACCTGCGGCGAGCTGCGCGTCGTGCGCGCGTTCGCGCAGGCGCCGTGGACGGAGGACACGGTGGTCGCGCGCGGCGCGGCCGTGGCGCGGCTGTCGCAGCATCCCGTGGCGCGGGCGCTGTGCGCGTACGCGCGCGAGCGCGGCATCGAGATTCCCGAGGCGCGCGACGTGCGCGAGGAGCCCGGACGGGGACTCGTGGGCGCGGTCGCGGGCGACGAGGTGCGCCTGGGCCGGCCGGAGTTCCTCGTCCAGGCGGGCATCCCCGCGGGAGGGCCGGCGCAGTTCGACGCGGAGATGCGCGGGTTCTCGGCGCTGGCCGTCGCCGTGGGCCGGAGCTTCGCGGGGGCGTTCGCCCTGGAGGACCGCGCGCGTCCCGAGGCGCGGGCCGCCATCGAGGCGCTCCGCGCCGCGGGCGTCGGCCGCATCGTCATGCTGACCGGCGACCGCCGCGATGTGTCCGAGCGCACCGCCGCCGATGTGGGCATCGACGAGGTCATCGCCGAGTGCCTGCCGGATGAGAAGCTCGCGTTCGTGCGGCGCCTGCGCGGGGAGGGCCACCGCGTGCTCGTGGCGGGCGACGGGGTGAACGACGCGCCGGCGCTGGCCGCCGGCGACCTCTCGGCGGCGGTGGGGGCGGGCACGAGCGAGGTTGCGATCGAGAGCGCGGACGTGACGCTGCTGCGGAGCGATCTGCGGGGCATCACGGTACTGCTTGCGCTCGCGCGCAAGAGCCGCGCCGTCGCCGCGCAGAATCTCGTCATCGGCGGCGGGCTGATCGCCTGCGGCATGTTTCTGGCCGCCTTCGGGTACCTGAGCCCGGTTGCCGCGGCGATCGTCCAGAACGCGGGCGCGCTGGCGGTGCTTTTGTCCAGCGCGCGGTTGGTGAGCGAGCGTGGCGATGGCGAACGCACTTGAGCTCGCGGGCGTGCGCAAGATCTTCCGGGACTTCTGGGGAAGGCCGCGGGTGTGCGCGCTCATGGACGTCGATCTGGAGGTCGGCCGCGGCGGGATCTTCGCGCTGCTGGGCCGGAACGGCGCGGGCAAATCGACGCTCATGCAGGTCTGCCTGGGGCTTCTCGCGCCGACGGCGGGCCGGGCGATCGTGCTCGGCGGGGCGCCCGGCGACATGCAGGTGCGGCGGCGCATCGGCTACCTCCCCGAGGAGTCGTACCTTCACGGTTTCCTGACGGCGCGCGAGACGCTGCTGCTGCACGCGGGGCTGTGCGGGCTGCCGCGCCACGCGGCCAATGCGCGCGCCGAGCACCTGCTCGATCTGGTCGAGCTGCGCGATGCGGCCCGCAGGCCCGCGGCGGAGTTCTCCAAGGGCATGCTGCGGCGGCTGTGCCTGGCGCAGGCGCTTCTGGGCGACCCGGAGCTGCTCTTCCTCGACGAGCCGACCGCGGGCCTGGACCCGCTCGGCACGCGCAAGGTCAAGGACCTCCTGCTGCGCCTGAAAGCGCTCGGCCGCACCGTGTTTCTCTCGAGCCACATCCTCGGCGAAGTCGAGGAGATCGCGGATTCCTTCGCGATCCTGGAGCGCGGCCGCGTGCTGTGCGCGGGCAGAACCGCCGAGCTTCTCGCGGGCGAGGGCGGGGGTGCGCGCTCGCTCGAGGACTTCTTCCTGGCGGCGATCCGAGGAGGCGGCCGGCAATGCGGGGCATGCGCGCGCTCATAGGGCTTGCGCTCAGGCAGGCGCTCCGCGGCCGCGGCCTGGCGGCGGCGTGCGCGGCCGTCTACGCGTGCATCCTCGGCCTCGCCTTCGCAGCGTCCGCCGAAGGGCCGAAGGAGGCGAACCTCAAGTTCTACGTGACGGCGGCCTGGCTGCTGCTCGCGGGCTTCAGCGTGTGCGTGGTCGCGTATCTGCCGCTGCGCTTCTTCGGCGCCGAGCGCGCGGGGCGGCAGGTGCATCTGCTCGGCACGCGGCCCGTGACGCGGGCGGCGTTCATCGGCGCGCGGTTCTGCGCGAGCGTGCTGATCGCGGGCGCCGTGCTCGCGGCGGGCTGCGCCGTCATCGGGGCCGGCGCGAGCGTGTGCGCGCGCAGGCTCGGCATCGAACGCGAGGCGCTCGCCGGA
>JBFZCA010000365.1:0-7634 GCA_041308205.1 Planctomycetota bacterium
TCCTGCTCGCCGTTCGCGCGCTCGCGGCGCGCCGCGCGCTCGCGCGCATCGTGCGCGCCGGCTGCGCCCGCCTCAGTCGCCTACACGCCGAGTAGCTCGACGATCGGAAGGACCGGCACGCGCCGCCCGCCGCCCAGCTCGCCGATGCGCTGCTCCTTCTTGCCGTGGTGGTCGGTTCCCCCCGTCGCCAGCAGGCCGCGCGCGGCGCAGAACCGCAGGATGCGCTCCGTCTCATCCTCGCGGTGCAGGGGGTAGTAGGCCTCGAAACCCCGCACCCCGAGCGCCGCGAGCTGCTCGAGCGCATCCTCGAGACACGCGATGCCCGCCGCGCGCAGCGTCGGCGCGACGTGCGCGAGCACCGCGATGCCGCCGTCCTCGCGCACCGCGGCCACCGCGCCGGCAAGCGTGATGCTGCTTCGCTCGGCGTACAGAACGAATCCGCAGTCCTCGCGCGCCGCGGACGCGATGCGCCCGCGCTCCTCGGCGGTCGGCGGCCTGCCTCTTGCCGCGGCGATGGCTTCCTCCCAGAACTCCGCGATCAGCGACGCCTTGCGGCCGTCGCGGGCGACGAACGCCTCGAGCACCGCCACGGGGACAAGCCCGCGGCGCTCCATGGCTTCGCGCCAGAGCCTTCCGCCCGGCGGCACGGGCCAGCGCGGCGGGCGTCCGAGCGCGCGCTCGACCTCCGCCACGGAGCGGCGGTAGCTCTCCTCCACGTCCGCGATGACGGCCGCCGTGTCGAAGGCCGTTTCCTCGCCCAGCAATTCCCTGCGGCGCCGCTGCATTCTCTCGGCAACCGCCGCGGGCGCCCACCGGAGCACCGACTCCAGGCGGTGCTTCGTCGCATTGTCCCAGCACAGCGCGCGCACGCGCTCGGCCCGACCGGCGCCCCCCGGCGGGAAGTACCCGAGGAGGTGCATCACCGTCCCCTGCCACTCCGCGCTGATCTCGATCCCGTCGAGCACCTTCAGCCGCGTGCCTGCCTTTGCCGCGACCGCCGCGCGCAACGCATCCACGCCTTCGGCCGTGTCATGGTCGGTGAGGCCGATCGCGGCGAGCCCTTCCTCGGCGAGGGCGCGTTCGGCGAGCCGCTCCACGCCATCGCGGCCGTCCGAGAAGGTCGAATGCAGGTGAAGATCGATGTGCGCCATGCCGTTCGCCGCGTTGCCGGCCGCCGCCCCGTCGCATCCCCGCGGCCTTCCGCTGCGCCGCCGCGCGGCACGGGGCGCTCAGAGCCAGCCCTGCTCCTTGTACCACGCCGCCGTCTGCGCGATCCCGTCCTCGATCGTGCGCGCCGGCGCAAAACCAAGCTCGCGCGCCGCCTTGGCCCCGGAGCACGTCCAGTGCGCGTGCGCCATCTCCGCGACCTTGTCGCGGTTGAAGATCGACGGCCGGCCCGTGATTGTACCCCAGAACTCGCTGAGCATCGCCGCCGGGAGGAGCGCCCACCGCGGCACGCGCAGCACCCGCGGGCGCGTGCCGAGCGCCGATGCCATGGCCGCGATGACATCCTCCCAGGGGTAGGGCGTCGGATCGCAGAGGAAGTACGTCGAACGCGGCGCGGCGCCCGCGGACGCGATCAGGCCCGCCGCAAGATCGCTCGCGTGAACGAGGCTCACGGTTCGCGCCGCGGGCCCGACATGCGGATCGAGCCCGCGCGCCACGCACTTGAAGACCGCCAGCATGTCGCGGTCGCGGGGCCCGTACACGGCGGGCGGCCTGACGATGATCCACGGGAGCCCGGAGGCGCGGACGCAATCCTCGCCGGCACGCTTGCTCCGGCCGTAGGCCGACACCGGCGCCGGCGCATCGTCCTCGCAACGCGGCCTGCCCGCGGCGCTCGGGCCGCACGCCGCGAGGCTGCTCACGTGCACGAACGCCCGCAGGCCGCGCGCCGCGACCGCCGCGTCGCAGAGCCGCTGCGTCCCGTCGACGTTGACGCGCACGAAATCGCCCGGCCGCCGCTCCTTGGTGGCGCCGGCGAGGTGCATGATGAGCTCCACCCCTTCGCAGGCGCGCCCCAGCGCGGCCGCGTCTTCGAGACTTCCCTCGATGCACGCGGCTCCCGCGGGAGGCGGTCGCCGCGCCGAGCCGCCCGCCGCCCGCATCAGGCAGCGCACGTCCGCGCCCAGCGCGCACAGACGCTCCGCCAGATGGCTCCCCACGAAGCCCGTCGCGCCGGTGACCAGCACCCGTACGCCGCGCATGCTCACAGGGCGCGCTCGTAGACGCGGTACACCTTCGTGACCACGCCCCCGAGCTTCTCCAGCGGCCGGACCATGGCCCGGTTGTCCTCGAGGATCCAGGAGCTTTCGGTGGCCGTGTACCCCGCGGCCAGCCCGCGGCGGATCGTCTCCCCGACCAGGATGCCGTCGAGCCCGCGCTCGCGGAACTCCTTGACGACGCCGAGCAGAATCGTGCGCAGCCGCGCGACCTTGCGGGCGCGCCAGGCGAAGCGAAGGGCCCCGAGGGGAAACAACCTGCCCCCCGCCGCCTTGAGGGCGGGGCTCAAGTCGGGCACGGACAGCGCGATCCCGACCGGCGCGCCCTCGTGCTCCGCGATGAACACCACGCGCGGGTCGACGATGCGCTTCAGGTTCGCGGCCTCGTAGTCGAACTCCTCCGCCGTCATGGGAACGAACCCCCAGTTCCGCTCCCAGGCCGCGTTGTACACGGCACGCATGCGCGCCACCTCGCCGGCGAAGCGCCGCCTGTCCACGGGACGCACCGTGATGTCCGTGGCGCGCGCGCGCAGCCGCTCGAAGAGATCCAGGGTGCGCGCGTCCAGACGCTCGCGCGTGATCTCGTAGGCGAGGAGGTCCTTGCCCTTGGCGAAGCCGAAGTCTTCGACGAACGTCCGGTAGTACTCGCGGTGGTACGGCATCATGACGGCGGGCATGTGCTCGAAACCCTTCACCAGCAGGCCGAACTCGCCGTTCGAGTTCGGGCTCGCCGGGCCGAACACGGTCGCGGCGCCCTTGCTCCGCAGCGCATCACACGCGGCCGCAAGCAGCGCGCGCGCCGCGTCAGGATCCTCGGCGCACTCGAAGTAGCCGAACGCGCCGGCGCACGTCTCGTGAAACTCGTTGTACCGCCGGTCGAGAATCGCCGCCACCCTGCCGACGACCCGCCCGCCGCGCTCGGCGAGGAAGTAGCGGCTCTCGGCATGGCGGTTGAACGGGTGCACGCCGAGCTGCCGCCTGACCTCGCTCCGGAGGGGCGGCACCCACAGGGGATGCCCGGCATGGAGCGTGTACGGCAGATCGATGAATCGGCGCAGATCCCTGCCGCTCGCGACCTCGGTGATGCACAGGGGCGGGCCCTGCATCGGTCAGATCAGGCCCACGCCGCGGCAGGCCTTCTCGATGATCTCCAGGGCGCGCGCGAGCTGCGCATGGGTGTGCGTCGCCATGACGCTCAGCCTGAGGAGCGACTGCGACGGCTGCACCGCGGGCGGCACGACCGCGTTGACGAAGAGCCCCGCGTCATTGAGCGCGCGCCACAGCTGAAACGTCTTCATGTTGTCGCGCACCATGAGCGGGATGATCGGCGTCACGCTCCCGCCCGTGTCCAGGCCCATGGACTTGAGCCCCGTGCGGAAGAACTCGGCGTTCTCCCACAGGTGCTGCCGGCGCTCGGGCTCGTCCCGCATGACCTCCAGGGCGCCGAGCACCGCCGCCGAGTTCGCCGGCGAGAGGCTGGCGCTGAAGATCAGCGATCTGGCATGGTGCATGAGGTAGTCGATGACCTCGCGCCGCGCCGCGATGAACCCGCCCACGGAGGCCAGGCTCTTGCTGAACGTGCCCATGATGAGGTCGATCTTGTGGGCGAGCCCGAAATGCTCGCCGGTTCCGGCGCCGGTCGCGCCCAGGACGCCCAAGGCGTGCGCATCGTCGGACATGACCGCGGCATCGAATCTCTCCGCCAGGCGGACGATGTCCGGCAGCGGCGCGATGTCGCCCTCCATGCTGAAGACGCCGTCGAAGACGATGAGCTTCCCGGGAATCTGGCAGTCCTCGAGCACGCGCTGGAGGTCCGCCATGTCGTTGTGGCGGTACCTGAACATTTCCCCGTAGGACAGGCGGCACCCGTCGACGATGCTGGCGTGATCGGTCTTGTCGATGATCACCGCATCATCTTTTCCGAGCAGGCCGGCGATGGCGCCGAGGTTGGCCTGGAACCCGGTGCTGAAGGCGAGCGCCGCCTCCTTCCCCACGAACTGCGCGAGCGCCTCCTCGAGCTCGATGTGAATGCGCAGCGTGCCGTTCAGGAAGCGCGAGCCGGCGCACCCGCTGCCGTACTTGCGGACGGCCTCGATCACGCGCTCCTTGATGCGCGGGTGGTTCGTCAGGCCGAGGTAGCTGTTCGAACCCAGCATGAGCATGGGGTGCCCGGCGACAATGACCTCGGTGTCCTGCGCGGAGTCGATGCACCGGAAATACGGGTACAGGCCGCACTGCCGCAGCTCCTCGGCTCTCGTGAAACGCAGGCACTTCCCGATCAGGCCGTTCTGGTGACTGCCATCCTGGGGGCTCGCGCCGCGGGCTGCCACGTGCTGCTCTGACATAGCGTACGCTTTCCTCACTGACCGCCGCCGTGCCCCCGGGGGGCGCAAATGCACGCCGCTATGGTAGACCTCCACGCCTCGAAATGCAACGGGAGGGCCGCGATCCTCGCGTCCCCCCCCCTCTTCCCGCGTTCACCGGAGCCCGAGCGCGGCCAGCAAGGCCGCCGCCCGGCCCGCGAGGGCCGTATCGCTGCCCTCGCGCCCGAGCAGGCCGAACATCGCGTTCTTGTAGCCCACGACGCCCGGCTGCACCACGCCGTTTATGCGCAGCAACAGGCATTCTATGAGCACCGCATTCATTTCCGACTGCAGGAGCTGCCCGATCACGAAGGGCGTGCGCTCGGGAATGCGCCACACGTCCACGGGCACGCCGTGCGTGATGTGATCGTACAGCAGCGCCTCGCACACGACCCGGTTGATCCGGTTGACGCTGAACGCGGCCGCGGTCTTCTCCAGGCCGTCGCGAACCCCCTCCAGCGCGGGAACCGCCAGGTCCTCGCGCGCGAAACGCTCGAGCAGGAAGAACAGCTCCTTGATGTTGCGCGGGCCCTCGGCGACGAGCTGGCCGTCGGAATGCGCCTCGCGGCTGTAGAGCGCCTCGGCCACGCTGAGGCCGAACCCGGCCTTTCCGTCGCTCTCGGGATACAACTGCCGGGCCCACGAGAGGATGCCCCCGAGGTGCCAACTGTTGCTCACCAGCCGCTCGACCGCGCCGCCGTGAAGCATGAACGCCGCCCGCACGACCGCGCGCCTGAGCGCGACGTTGACGGCCGGCTCCGGCCGCCGGCACCACTGCTCCTCCGCGTATCTGGCGCCCTCGAGCAGGGACTGGACATCGATCCCCGCCGCCGCGATGACGAAGAGTCCCGCCGCCGTCAGCACGGAGAACCGCCCGCCGATGCCGTCCGGCACGTTGAAGAACGCAGACAGGTCCTCGCCGATGACCCCGTTGAGCCCGTACTTCCTCACCGCCTCCCTGAGCGCGCCCGAAGCCGCGTCAGTCACCGCGACCAGCCGGGCGCGCATGCGCGCCGGCCCGAGCCAGTCGGCCATGAGGCGGAACATGACCGCGGTCTCGGTGGTCGTGCCGGATTTCGAGATCACGATGACGCCGGTCCGGTCCGGATCGAGCGCCTCGAGTTTCTCCCGGATGAGGTCGGGATCGAGCTGCTCGCCGAGAAAATGCACGCGCGGCGCGGCGCCGCGGGCCTTCGGGTCGATGTGGCTCTGGCTGTGCGCGAGCGCCTGGACCACCGCCGCGCCGCCGAGGTACGAGCCGCCGATTCCCACCGAGACGACGTCCTGGAGGCCGTCGGAGAACTTCCGCGCGGCCCGCATCAGCTTCCCCGGCGCGCCCTGCGCGAGCGCGCGCTCGGGAAGCTGCTTCCAGCGCGTCATGAGCGTCGTGCCGTCCATGAGCAACGGGTGCTCCTGCCCGCCTGCAAGCACGCGCACGGCTTCCGCGCCGGCGTCGTACATCGTCCCCAGATCGTCCTCGGTCAGCCCTCGCGAGCACGCGAACGGGACCCCCAGCGCACCGCGATGCTCGTAGCCGATGCGTGCCGTCATGTGTGTCTCCTCCCTGTGGCGCGACCCGCTGTACAATAACGGACGGGGCGCGTTTCGGCAAGCGCCCGCCTGCTGGCAACCGGCCGCCCGACCGTCTATAATGCGGAGACCATGCGCACCGCTTCGTTGTCCACGGCGTTTCTCGCGTTGCTCGCCTCCTGCGCGCAGGAGGACCTGGTGACGGTCCGCATGGCGTGCCTGACGAGCGCCGGCGGCACGATCCGGGCCACGACCGACCCCGCGGTGAAGAACATCCTCGTTCGAAACGGCACCCACCGGTACGCCGGCATGCGACCCATGTTCGCGCTGCCCCCCGAACGCGTGGCCGGCCTCGCCGCGACGGTCGCCGGCGACTACGAGGTGCGCAGCGTCGACGAGGGCATCGTGCTCTCGCGCCTGGACACGTGCGACGACGCGCCTGCGGTCCTCGCGGAGGCGGCGGGCTTCGTGATGTGGTGGTCGGGCGGCAACGAGGGCGGAGACCACATCTACCGCGCGGCTTCGGACGATGGCTACCTGTGGCGCGGGGACGCCGCCGTGCTCGCCCCGTCCGCGTTCACGCAGGACTCGCGGCCGCGCGATGCCGTGCATGCGGCCGCCCCCGCCATGCTGTGCGTCCGCGACACGTATCACATGTACTACACGGGCACGGCCAGCGGCACGGTCGACAACGAGATCTTCCTGGCGACCTCGCCCGACGGCGTCACGTGGATCAAGTACAGCGCCGAGGGAACGCCCGCCTTCCCCACGCCGGTCATCGCCAATGCCGAGCCCGACGGCACGTACGGGATCGGGCATCCGAGCGCGCTCGTCAAGGACGGCGCGATCTACCTGTACTTCACGAGCCGGCGCCGCGGCGCATCCGGCCTCTTCCTGGCGACATCGGAGAACGGCATTCGCTTCGGCGAGCCGCGGTGCGTGGCCGCCGGCATCGAGAACGCCGATGTCAAGTACTGCCCGGCCCTCGGGATCTTCTTCATGGTCTACGGCGAGGTCAACGACGGCAGCGTTTTCTTCAACCTGTCCGCGGACGGCCTGACGTGGCTGCCGCACGACCGCGCGCGGACGATCGCCGCGGGCGCGCCCGAGACCGTCCACCACAGCCCCGCGATCGCGGCCGATGCGCTCGGGCACATGCAGCCCGAGACGCGCGTCTTCTACGCCGGCGGCCTGCATGCAGGGGCCGCGCTGCAGCCCGAGTCGTGGGAGATCGAGTCGACCTGGATCCGGATCAGCCGCCGGCCTTGACGGGGACGGCCGCACGCTCCACCCTCCGCCCTCCAGCTATAGCCTCCGTCACAGAAACCCGATCGGGTCGACATCCCACGCGATCGCCGCGCCGTGCGGGCATTTCACCCTCTTCAGCCTGCGCAGCGCCTCCTGGATGCCGGCGGGGCCCTGCGCCTTCAGGACCAGATGCCGGCGCACGCGCCGCCTGGCCCTGGCGATCGGGCACGGGGCGGGGCCGAGCACGCGGCACGGCGCGCCATCGAGCGCC
>JBFZCA010000366.1:0-3400 GCA_041308205.1 Planctomycetota bacterium
TCCTGCGTGCGCGCGCCGGCGCGGCGCTCGGCAACGTACGTGCGGCGCGCCACGTTGAGGATCAAACCTATCTCGGCAAACGCCAGCGCCAGGCCGCTGCCCCCGTAGCTCATGAGCGGCAGCGATATGCCCTTGGTCGGCGCGGCGCCGGACACGACCGCTATGTTCACGACCGCCTGGAAGACGAGCGAGAAGGTCGCGCCGAAGGCAAGCAGAAAACCTCCGAAATCGCGCGCCTTCAGCGCGATCCTGAGCCCGCACAGGAGCAGCGCCGCGTACAGCGCGAGCACGGTGCACGCGCCCAGGTAGCCGCACTCCTCGCCGAACACGCCGAAGATGAAGTCCGTGAAGCACTCCGGCAGGAAGCCGAGCTTCTGCGTGCCGCTGCCGAGGCCCTGGCCCGTCAGCCCGCCGGAGCCCAGCGCGATGAGCGACTGGCTGACCTGATACTGGTCCCCGGGGTGGAGCATGCCGTTGAACCGGCTCACGACCTTGTCCCACTTGAGATACGCAACCGCCGCGATCGCGGGGCTCGCGAGCACGCCGGCGAGCCCCAGGTACCACACGCGCACTCCCGCCACCAGCATGAGCACGATCGCGAAGGAGAAGACGAACGCCGCCGTGCCAAGATCGGGCTCGGCCAGGATGAGCCCGAAGTACACTCCCACGCCGAGCAGGCACGGCAGGAACGTCCCGAAGAACCGGTCGATCCGCTCCCGGCGCTGCGCCAGGAACCCCGCCGTGCAGATGAGCAGCGTCAGCTTCGCGAACTCGGACGGCTGGCACAGGTAGCCGCCCAGCTTGACCCAGCGGGCCGAATCGTGGATGCGCCGCCCGATCTGCGGCACGAACACGAGCGCGAGCGCGACCACGGTCGCGCCGAAGATGTACGGCCACCAGTCCAGCAGGCGGCGGTAGTCGACCGAGTACAGCGCGGCGAAGCATCCCAGCGCGACGACCGAGTACAGAAGCTGCCGTCCGAACCAGAGGTACGGCGCCTCGAACTTCATGATGCTCCGGCACGCGCTGGCGCTGAACACCATCACGAGCCCTATGACGAAGAGGCCGCCCGCGGCCCACAGGAGCCATCGCCCTTCCCTGCTCACGACGCGGACCCCCACAACAGGAACGCCACGAAGACGAAGCTCAGGACCGCGCCGCACAGCCAGAACCGCGTGGTGACGGTCATCTCCGACCAGCCCTTGAACTCGAAGTGGTGATGCAGCGGCGCGATCAGGAACACGCGCTTGCCCCGGGTCTTGCAGGACAGGACCTGCAGGATCACCGAGAGCGCCTCGACGACGAAGACGCCGCCCACGATCACCAGCAGCAGCTCCTGCCTGATCAGCACCGCCGACAGCGCGAGCGCGCCGCCGAGGCTCAGCGAGCCCGTGTCGCCCATGAAGACCTGGGCCGGATGCGCGTTGAAGAACAGGAAGCCCACGGCCGCGCCCGCGAGCGCCGCACAGAGAATGCTCACGTCCGAGCCGGGCGCGATGTGCGCCAGGCCCAGGTACTCGGAGAACCCCGTCTGGCCGAACGCCGCCGCCCCGACCGAGAGGCCCGCCGCGGCGAGGGCCAGGCACCCGCTGGCCAGGCCGTCGAGGCCGTCGGTGAGATTCACGGCATTGGCGGTGCCGGCGACGACGATGCCCACCCACAGGGGAAAGATCACGCAGATCGCCATGTTCGCGGGCGGCGTTCCCACGTGCAGGGCGAGCGCGCCCGCGACGATGCCGATGCCGAGCAGGAAGGCCATCTTCTCGCGCGGCCACAGCCCGTGGCCGGAGCGCCTGAGCTTGGCCACGTCGTCCCACGCGCCGACCGCCGCGAGCGCGAGCGCCGTGCCGAGCACCATGCAGACGCCGGGGCGGATGGAGTCGACCGCCGCGAGCGTTCCCGCCGCAACGCCCAGGAGCGGCGCGACGCCGCCCATTGTCGGCGTGTTGCGCTTGCGGGCGTGGAGCGCGTCGAGCTTCAGCGAATCGCCCTTGTGACCGCAATCGACGACGCGCAGGGCGCGCAGCACGCGCAGGTGGAGCGGCATCAGGATCAGCGTGACCGCCAGCGCTATGCCGCCGCCGAGAAAGGCGCGGATGGCGACGTCGGGAAGCGGCGCCGGGCTCATGGTCGTCATGCGCGCACCTCGCGGGCTTCCGCGCCGGCGCCGAGCAGGGCCTCGACACGATCGGCGACGGCCTCGAGCTTCACGCCGCGGGAGGCCTTGAAGAGCACGACATCGCCCGGCGCGACGCGGCGCGCCACGGCCTGCGCGAGCGCCTCGGCATCGCGGAACAGCGCCGCCTCCGGGCCGGCGCCGCACCCGCGCAGCGCATCGTAGGTACTCGCGACTTCCTCGCCGAACAGCAGCACGGCCGCCGCCGACGTGCCGGCCAGGAACTCGCCCAGCTCGCGGTGGTACCGCGCCGTCATGGGGCCGAGCTCGCGCATGTCGCCGAGCACCGCGACCAGGCGGCCGCGCGCGCACAGACGCTCCGCCCCGCGCACGGCCGCATGCACGGCTTCCGGGTTGGCGTTGTAGCAGTCCAGGATGAGGGTCGCGCCGCCGGCCCGCACCTTCTGCCACCTCAGGCGGGGCATGGCGAAGGCATCGAGGCGCGCGCGTATGTCGGCCGGCGCGACGCCCCAGTCGAGCGCCGCGCAGACCGCGGCGGCCGCATTGGCAACGTGCGCCGGCGCGGCGTCGCGCAGGAACAGCTCCCCGCAGGCGTCGATCCTGAAGCGCACCCCGCCGTCCTCGACGGCGACGATCTCGGGCGCGGCGGCGCCCTCGCCGAACAGCTTCACGCGGCAGCGCGCGATGCGCCGGAAGTGCTCCAGCCCCCGCATGCCCGCCTGCAGGTACAGCGTTCCGCCCGGCGCGATCGCCGCGGCCAGCTCGCCCTTGGCCCTGATGACCCCATCGAGCGAGCCGAAGCCCTCCAGGTGGACGGGCGCGATGCTCACGATCATGCCGTCGCTCGGCGCGAGGATGCCGCACAGCTCCGCGATCTCGCCCGCGTGGTTCGCTCCGAGCTCCGCCACGAGCGCGCCCGTCAGCGCATCGGCCCTGAAGATCGTGAGCGGCACGCCGATGCGGTTGTTGAAGCTCTCCTGGGCCTTCTCGGTGGCGTACGTGCCCGCAAGCAGCGCCGCCAGGATGTCCTTGGTCGTCGTCTTGCCGATGCTCCCCGTGATCGCCATGACGCGGCAGGCAAGCCGCCGCCTGACCCAGCCCGCCAGCGCGCCGAGAGCCGCGCAGGTGTCATCGACCTCGCACAGGAGGCCGGGCGCCGCGGCGCCGCGCGCGAAACCGCGCCGCACGATGCAGGCGGCGGCGCCCCGCGCGATGGCATCCGGCACGTGCGCATGGCCGTCCGTGCGCTCGCCCTCGAGCGCC
>JBFZCA010000367.1:0-10234 GCA_041308205.1 Planctomycetota bacterium
GGGGATCGAGCTGCGGGACGAGCGCGACAGCGGCGATGCGGCGGTTCCCGGGGAGCCGCCGCTCGACGACGATGAGGAGCGCGAGGTTCCGGCGGACCCCGGCGAGCGCATCGATGATCCCGTGCGGATCTACCTGACGCAGATGGGCGACATTCCGCTCCTGTCGCGCAACGAGGAGCTGTTGCTCGCCAAGCAGATCGAGATCGCGCGCGCGCGCATGGACCGCCTGATCCTGGGCTCGGGGCTGTGCCAGGAGCGCGTCGCGGAGATCCTGGCGCAGGCGGCCGCCGGCGAGATCCCGCTGGATCGCGTCATCAAGATCGGCGCGACCCCCGATGACGCCACTCGCGCGGAGCTGACGATGCTGGTCGAGGGGCATCGCGAGACCATCAGGGCGCTGTGCCGCGAGAATCGCAAGGATTTCCTGAAGGTCGTCGACGCGCGCGGCGTCAACGAACGCACGGCTCGGCGGCTCTACGACCGAGTGGTGAAGCGGCGCGCCAAGAGCGTGATTCTCCTGGAGGAGATGCGCCTGCGCAAGGACCTCCTGCGGCGGCTGCGGGAGTTCGTCGTTGGGGCGGTCGCCGATGTGCACCGGTGCATGCAGGAGATCGAGCGCGTCATGTCGGCGAAGCGCCGGGGGAAGCGGCGCCTGCGGGGCAGCGAGCTGGGCAAGCTGCAGGAGATCAAGGCCGGCCTCACGGACTGGGAGATCAAGGCGCAAGAGAGCATCCCGAGCATGATCGCGCGCGCGGAGGCGATTCGGCGCTGGTACGATGCCTACGATCGCGGCAAGCGCTACCTGTCGGGAGGCAACCTGCGCCTGGTGGTGAGCATCGCCAAGCGCTACCGGAATCGGGGACTGTCGTTTCTGGATCTGATCCAGGAGGGGAACACCGGGCTGATGAAGGCGGTCGAGAAGTACGAATACAAGCGCGGCTACAAGTTCTCGACCTACGCGACCTGGTGGATCCGGCAGGCGATCACGCGCTCGATCGCGGATCAGGCCCGGACGATCCGGATCCCGGTCCACATGATCGAGACCATGAGCAAGGTCAGAAACGCGACCAAGCGGCTCGTCCAGAAGCTGGGGCGCGAGCCGACCATCAAGGAGATCTCCGAGGACCTGGTGCTGTCGGAAGACGAGACCCGCAAGGTCATCAAGATATCCAAGCACCCGATCTCGCTCGACCGCCCGATCGGCGACGGCGAGGACGGGTTCTTCGGCGATTTCATAGAGGACCGCAGCGTCGAGAGCCCGATCCACGCGGCCACGCACGAGATGCTGAAGGACAAGCTGGAGTCGGTGCTGAGCACGCTGACGTACCGGGAGCGCGAGATCATCAAGTTGCGCTACGGCCTGGGCGACGGGTATACTTACACCCTCGAAGAAGTCGGCAAGATCTTCAAGGTGACCCGCGAGCGCGTGCGGCAGATCGAGGCCAAGGCGGTCCGCAAGCTGCAGCACCCGATGCGCGCGCGCCTGCTGGAAGGCTTCGTGGAGACCTATGGCTTTTGACAGTCCGTACTGTGCCGCGTGCATCGAAGGCGGGCGGAGCCGCCGAGAGCCGCGCTCCCCGGCGGGAGCGCGCGCGGGAAGAGCCGGGGATGCCCCGGCTCTTTGCGTTTACCGGGCAGGTGCGGGTTTCCGCGGCCGGCGTGCGCCGGGCATCCTCCGCTCCGCGAATCGCCGCAGCAGAGGAGACGTATGCAAGCACAGTTGAAGGCGCTGCGCGCGCTCGCCGAAGTCGATAACGAGATTCACGGCCTGCGGGAGATCGTGTCCGGCCGGCCGCGGCAGCTCGAGCCGTTCAAGGCCCTGGCGGGCCAGAAGGACGCGAGGCTGCAGCTTCTCAAGGACGAGTTCAAGCGGCTTCGGATCGCCGGCGACGGGATCGAGACCGACATCAAGGGCAAGGAGGAGCGCATCACGAAGCTGAACGTGCAGTTGAATTCGGTCAAGACGAATGCCGAGTTCCAGGTGCTCAAGGAGCAGATCGCGAAGCTGCGGGATGAAGTCGGCCGGCAGGAGGAGGAGGGGCTGGGCTTCCTGAGCAAGATCGAGCAGATCCAGGAGGAGATGAAGCGCGTCGCGGAGGAGGCAGGCGAGGCTCAGAAGGAGCTGGCCGCCGCCGAGAAGGAAGTCGCGGTCGAGGTCTCGCAGATCGAACGCCGTCTCAAGGAGCTTTCGGCCGCGCGCGCGGAGGCCGTGAAGCCGGTCGACCCCAAGTACCTTGCGCAGTACAACCGGGTCCTGGAGCGCCTGCGGGGTCATGCGCTGGCGGCGGTCGAGGACGGCACGTGCCAGGGTTGCTTCATGAGCGTCACGTCGCAGATGCTCAGCACGCTCATGATGGGGGCGGAGATCGTGCTGTGCAAGAGTTGCCAGCGGATCCTGTACATCCCGGATTAGGGCCAGGGGTCGATCGGGTATCCGGACGAATCGTGTCGTCGGCCCATGGCGGGGGAAGACGTGCGCGCCGCGGCAGCCGGCGCGAAGCCCGGCGCCTTCGCGTCCTCGCGGCCCCTTCCTCCCCCGGACGGGGGAATCATCAACAGCATGCACACGCGGCTTGTAAGCCGGATTCTGTTGCCCCCGAGGGGCGGCGGTCATTCATCTGGGAGGGACGTTGCCGTCCCCCTCGTGCGGCCTACCCGGAGGTCGTCGCGGGGCGGGCCACCCCTACCTCCCTATTTGGCCTTGCTCCCAGTGGGGTTTGCCGTGCCGGGTGTGTCGCCACACCCGCGGTGGGCTCTTACCCCGCCGTTTCACCCTCGCCGGCGCGGCCGATGCCGCGCGTAGGCAGTTTGTTTTCTGTGGCACTTTCCCTGGGGTTGCCCCCGGTGGGTGTTACCCACCACTGCGCCCTGCGGAGTCCGGACTTTCCTCGACCGGCCCCGAGGCCGGCCGCGGCCGCCACCGCCGCGTGTGCATGGCCGCCATTATACACGAGGACGCAGGGGGTCGCGCATCAAAAAGACGGTTTTGTCGCACGCGCGCGCGTGGGCGCCGTGCACATGAAGGAACGAGGCCGCGAAGGCACGAAGGGTCTCGGGTGCAAACCGAGCGCGCGGTGATTCACCGCCGGTCCTTCGTGTCTTCGCGCCTTTGTGGCATCGTCCGTCCTTCTTCCCCGGACGCGGGGGGGGGCAGCCGCGCGCAGAGGCGGCCCCGGCACCGCCTACCGCCACACGACGCCGCCCGCGAAGAGATAGTGCAGCGCGAAGGCCAGCAGCGAGAGGCCGGCGATGCCGGCGACGATCAGGGCGGTCAGGCGCAGCGTCTCCTTGATGCCGGTGCGCATATCCTCGTGGCGCATGCAGGCCGAGACGAGCGCCGTGGCGAAGACGACGGGCAGCATGAGGAGGAAGCTGAGCCAGATGGGCATGTCAGTCACCGCCGGCACCTCCGGTGGTCGCCGCGTGGCCGGCGCGCCCCGCCGGCGCGCTCCCGCGGGCGCCTCCCGGGCGCGGGAAGAGCAGGTCGACGACCAGGACGAGGTTGAGAAGCCCCGCGACGCACGTGTACATGATGCCGCAGTCGAGCAGCCAGGGCACCGCAATGGGATGGCCGGGCGTCTCGCGCGCATGGTGCGCGCCGTCGTACCACGCGCCCAGGAGCGTCGGGCCGCCGGCGCCGATCTGGGCCCAGAACGCGATGTCGTGCTCGGTGCGCGACACGGCGCGGTACTCCGACATGACCTCGCCCGCCGCGAAGCACCCGAGCAGGACGGCCGCGTAGGCGAGCCCCTTGGTCCGCTCTCCCCGCAGCACGTGCCCGAGGCCGGGTACGAGCCAGCTCAACACCGCCCAGAACGCATTCGTCGCGTACAGCACCGCAGCCTCACATGGTGAATTTCTCGCCGAGGTAGTACTTGCGCGCCTCGGCGTTCGCGAGGATCTCGTCGCAGCCGCCCTCGGCGATGATCTTGCCCTCGAAGATGATGTAGGACTTGTTCGTCGTGGCGAGCGTCTCGCGCACGTTGTGGTCGGTCAGGAGAATCCCGATCCCCCGGTCGCGCAGCCCGTAGATGATCTCCTGGATCTCGGCGACCGCAATGGGATCCACGCCGGAGAACGGCTCGTCCAGGAGCAGCAGGCGCGGGTTGGTGATGAGGGACCGCGCGATCTCCAGGCGCCGCTTCTCGCCGCCCGACAGCACGGTTGCGCGGCTGTACGCCAGGCGCGTGAGCCCGAACTCGGCAAGCAACTCCTCCTTGCGGCGCGCGCGGTCGCGCCGCGACAGCGGCGTGATCTGGAGGATGGCCTCCAGGTTCTCCTCGACCGTGAGCCCGCGGAATACGCTGGATTCCTGCGACAGGTAGCCTATGCCGAGGCGCGCCCGCCGGTACATGGGCAGACGCGAGATGTCCTGCTCGAAGAACGCGACGCCGCCTTCGTCGGGCGTGATCATGCCGATGGTCATGCGGAAGGTCGTGGTCTTGCCGGCGCCGTTCTTGCCGAGCAGCCCGACGATCTCGCCGCGGCCCACCGTGAAGCTGACCTTGTCGACCACGCGCCGGCCCCCGTACTGCTTGACGAGGTTCTCGACCCTGAGAATCACGTCGAACGCCTCGCGGCGTTCCTTCCGGACGGCCGGTTTCAGAATCGCTTTCTCGATCATGGTGACCTCGGCGGATGACCTCAGCGGATGAACTGAAGCCGCATGTCCCACGGGAGGAGCGGCCAGAAGACGAAAAACGCCTTGCCGACGAGATTCGCGCGCGGGACGCGGCCCCACACGCGGCTGTCGGCGCTGTTCGGACTGTTGTCGCCGAGCGCGAAGTAATCGTCCGCGGGGACCTCGAACGGCAGCGCGTGCCCGGGCTCGCGGCGGTAATGCGCGTCGCGCCACACCGCGAGGTTCTTGAGCCGTACCTGCGCGTTCCGCACCTCGATGCGCAGGTCGTTGCGCGTGATCTCGGGCGAACCGGTCGCAATCAGGGCCTGGAGCACGACCGTGCCGTCCACCCGCACGGCCAGCGCATCGTCGAGGTTGTCGAAGACCAGCGCGGTCTCGCTTCTCGCGGGCACGCAGCCCGGCACCGCCTGCAGCGTCCGGATGACGCCGCCCGTCGCCTGGAGAATCCGGAACGAACGGTCCGCGCCCTCGCCGAGCGGCACCTCGAACCGGAACGTGTGCGGTCCGTCCTCCATGACGACGGTGAGCAGCGCGTCCTCCCAGGCGGCGGCGAGCGCGGCGGTGAAGGCGATGCGCCGGTCCGCCACCAACTGGCCGTCGCGCTCCCTGAACGCGTTGTAGGGGCTCAGGTCGGTCGACTGGCGGCCGAACCGCACGAGCGCATGCGCGGCCGGCCGGTCAGACGCCTGCCCCGAGGTTCCGCGCGCCGGCGCGGGCAGCGGCATGGCGTTGAAGTCGAGCAACCCGTCCTCGGGATGCCACGCGGCCAGGAGGGGAGCCCCGGCGGGCTCGCCGGCCGGCCGCTCCGGTATCCACGCGGGCACGGCATGATAACCCTTCTCGCGGCGCGTGCCGTCGTGGATCGGGCGCAGGACGGCATCCTGCGCCGGGCCCGGCTTGCGCGCGATCGCGAAGTCGGCGCCGGCCCCCGGAGGCTTGATGTACACGTCGCCGTTGCGAATGTCGATGGTCTCGCCGCCGAACCCGATGAGGCGCTTGATGTAGTTCTGCTCGCGGTTGAAGCGGAACACGAACACGTCGTAGCGGCGCGGGGGAACGAGCTTGTAGTACAGCTTGTCGACGAAGAGGTGGTCGCCGCCCGTGCCGTCTCCGGCGGCGATGCAATCGTGGAACCGGTACTGGCACTGCGGGCAGGAGATGATGAGGGCGTGGAGGCCCTGGCTGGTCGGAATGCCGCGGTAAGCGCGGCACAGGATCCACTCGCTGCCGCGCGCCTCGACCGTTGCGCCGCACGGGCAGCGGGCCGTCGGGAGATCCCGGTACACGACGACCGGGGCGCCGCATTCGCCGCAGGTCGCGCGCTGGTAGGCGAGGTTCTCGAAATGGCGGACATCGAGGCTGCCGTTCTCGAGCGTCGGGAGGGAGACGGGGAGCCGGGCCGCACAGTTGGGGCACTTCTTCCAGGCGTGCTGTCCGAAGAGCGTCACGCCCATGGATCCCGTCGGGATCTTGAACGCCTCGATCGTGAAATACCTGAGGATGAGGGCCAGCGCGATGGCCGTCAGGAGCGACTCGGCATTGTCGCGAATGAAGCGCACCGTGGCATGTCCGGCATGTTCCGCCATGGGGGTCAGCGCTCCCCCGCGCCGTGCGCGCGCAGGAAACCGGCGACGGCCTCCAGGGCCCGGGCCCGATGGCTGACGCGGTTCTTGTCTTCGTCGGAAAGCTCGGCGAACGTCGCGCCGGCCGGCTCGTAGAGGAACAGTGGGTCGTAGCCGAAACCGCCGCTGCCGCGGGGGGCGTCCAGGATCAGCCCCTCGACCGCGCCCTCCGTCGTGAAAACCTCGCGCCCGTCCAGGCCGACCGCCATGGCGCACACGAAACGCGCGCGGCGGTCGGCGCCGCGGAAGGGCGCCATCGCCGCCAGGAGCTTCGCGTTGTTCGCCGCGTCGTCGTGGAGGCGCGCGTAGCGCGCCGAAAGCACCCCGGGGGCGCCGCCGAGGGCGGGCACCTCCAGGCCGGAATCGTCCGCGAGAACCCACTGGTCGGTGCGGGCCGTGTAGGCGGCGAGCTTCGTGCGCGCGTTGGCGAGGAACGTGGCGCCGTCCTCGACGACGTCCGCGTTGCCGAACTCCTCGCAGGAGCGGGCCTCGATGCGCATGGGCGCAAGCAGCGCGCCGATTTCCCGGAGCTTGTGGCGGTTGCGTGTCGCGACGAACATGAGCGATGTGCGCTTGCAGGTCTTCAGCATCGGCACTTCCATGCGCGGCGGCCCCGCGCGTACGCCGCGCGGCGGCACGAACGTTCCGCGCCAGACACATACTATACCGCGCCCTCCCGGATAAGGAAGAGAAGGGAGCGGTCCCGGCCGCGCGATCCTGCGGGGCGGCGCCGGCGCGGCTCCGCGGTCGAGAACGCCCGCCGGCCCGCGGCCTATGCATCGCCCGTCTTTGTGGTTATCATGCTTGTCGTGCGCGCGGGGGCCCGGGCCCCCCCGCGGCGCACGCACAAGGACTCGTCATGAAGGTGCTGATTGCGGGCGGCGGCGGCTACATCGGCAGCCACATCGCCTGGTACCTCGTCAAGGCCGGCCACAAGCCGGTCGTCATGGATAACTGGAGCAGCGGGCGACCCGAGCGCGTCGATGGCATCGATCTCTCGACGGCCGAGGCGCAGGAGCGCCCGAAGGCCAAGGCGGCCTTCGAGCACTTCTCGTTCGATGCCGCCGTGATCGCGGTGGCCCCCCCGCTCGAGGCGCGGCCGCAGCGGCTCAGGGCATCCAAGCTGATCCCTGCGTGCGTGGGGGGAGCGGTGGTGCTCGGCGAGCTGTGCGCGCGGTTCGGCGTCGCGAGCGTGGTCGTGCTGTCGAGCGGCGCCGTCTACGGGGAGACCGGCCTCGACGGCGCGCCCGAGGATGCGCCGGAGCGGCCCGAGTGCCTGCGCGGCGACGTCGATGTGTGCGTGGAGCGCATCTTCGGCGGCTATGCCGCCGAGGGCGCCTTCGGTCTGCACGTGCTGCGTTGCTTCAACGTGGCGGGCGCGAGCCTGGACGGCAGCAACGGCGAGGTTCACAACCCGGAGCGCCACCTCGTCCCCGTCGTGGTCAGAGCGCTCGCCAGGGGGGCGCGGCTGCCGGTGTGGGGCGCGAACCTGGCCACGCCCGACGGCTCCGCGGTGCGCGACTTCGTGCACGTGCTGGACGTGGCCGAGGCCGTGCGCCTGTGCCTGGAAGGCCCCCCGCGCCGCGGGCACGCCTGCTACAACGTGTCGGCGGGGCGGGGCACGAGCGTCAAGGAGGTGATCGCCGCCGCGGAGCGCGTCACCGGGAAGAGCGCCGCCGTCGTGCCGGGCGTGCCGGATGTGCCGGTGGTCGGCGTGCGCGTCGGCCGCATCGAGAAGATCCGGAAGTCGCTGGGATGGGAGCCGCTGCACAGCTCGATCGAGGAGATCGTGGGGACCCAGTGGAATTTCGTGCGCCGCACCGCGCAGGAAGCGCCGGAGGAAGGGCAGCTCGCGACGGCGGAGACGAGCTCGAACCTCTTCGGCGAGGTGGCGTTCAAGCTCGGTTTCGTGCAGCGGCAGGACGTGGAGCGCGCGCTGCGCATGCAGCAGCAGGATGTGGCCGCGGGCAGGCCGCACCGGCTGCTCGGCATCGTGATGCTGCAGGAGAACATGATCACGAGCGCCCAGCTCATCGAGATCCTGCGATGCTACGAGCGCACGCCGGAGGGGGAGCAGAAGGCATGAGATGCCTGGCGATCGGCGTCGCGGCGCTGGCGGCGGGGTGCGTGCCCCTCGAGCGGCCGCAGGAGGTGGTGCGGGTCGACCTGCGGGCGCCGTGGCTGGATCCCGACCGGCCCGTTCTGCGGGTCGGTCCGCGGGTGATCACGCGCGGAGAGGCGTACCGCCGCGTGGTCGAGCGCCTCGGCAGCGGCCAGATCCTGAGCGGGATCGCGCGCGATGAGCTCCTGCGCATGGGCGCCGAATCGATGGGCATCGGCGTGAGCGACGAGGAGGTCGAGCGCGGCGCGGAGGAGAAGTTCGACGCCTGGTGCGATGAGTTCGCCGATGCGGAGGCGATGCGCCGGGAACTGGCCCGGGAGGGGCTGACGCGCGAGGAGGTGCGCGCCGCGTTCAGGGAGGAAACCAGTCACGAGATCCTGGTCGCGAAGGTCGTTTCGGCGTCGCGCGTGATCGATGACGAGGCCCTGCACGACTACTACCGCGACACGTACGCGCAAGCGCGCGTGTACGTGCGGCATCTCGCCTTTCCGGGCGGCGCGGATGAGAAGGAAACGCTGAAGCGCCGGGCCGACGAGGCCGTCCGGCGGCTGCGCGGCGCGGAGGCGTGGGACTCGGTCGCTCGCGATTTCCTGGAGGGGTCGGGGGATGACGCGGCGGCGCTCGGCGGCGACCGCGGCTGGATCGGCGAGCGCGCCGAGCTGCCCGAGGACCTGAAGAGCATCCTGTTTGCGCTCGGCGCCGGCGAGGCCGGCGAGCCCGTGTGGGAGGAGGGTTTTGGCTACCATGTTTTCAGCGTTACACAGAAGGCGGCGCCGGAACCGTACGCGCAGTGCCGCGAGAAGATGGCCGGCGAGCTCAGGAACGAGCCTCCGCGGCCGGGGGAAATCCAGGACGTCCTCGCAAAGCTCGGGGAGAAGTTCCCTGTTGAGATTATTGGCGCGGCGCCGCCGCGCGAAGCGCCGGCCGGCGCCGGAGTACCGGAGCGATCTTCCGCCCGTTGAGGCGGCGCTGGAAGCGATTCTGTTCGCGGCGGGCGCGCCCATCGCGCCCGCCAAGCTGGCGCACGGCCTCAGGAACCTCTATCCCAGGGAGAAGATCGGCGAGGGCATCGAGGCGCTCGAGCGGCGCTATGCGGCGGGCGTGCACGGCATCGCGCTCGAGCATGTCGCCGGTGGCCTGCGCCTGGCGACGAAGCACGAGCTTGCGGAGCCCGTCGCGGCGGTGCTCGGCCGACCGCGGACGATCGCGCTCTCGCCGGCGGCCATCGAGACGCTGTCGCTGATCGCGTACAAGCAGCCCATCAGCAAGGCGGACCTGGAGAGCGTTCGCGGGGTGCAGTGCGACGGCGTGCTGCGCAACCTGATCGAGCTCGAGCTCGTGCGCGTGGCCGGCCGCGACGAGAGCCTCGGCCGCGCCTTCCTCTACGGAACGACGCGGAAATTCCTGGAGCAGTTCGGGTTGCGCGGCATCAAGGACCTCCCGCGGCCCGAGGCGTGACGGCGCGCAAGGCCGCGAGCCGCGAAGGCCGGCGTTGAGGGCCACGGAACGCGTTCCGCCGGCGCCGAGAACCGGCGCATTCCACGCGTCCTGCGAACGGATATCGCACGCCGCGCGGCGTTCCGCTACCGGCCCTGGTCCTCGCCGATCGCGCGTCCGAAATCATCGAGCATGGCGCGCGCGCCGGGAATGCGGTCGCGCAGCTCGGGCAGCGCCTGGCGCAGCACGATGCGGCTCGGCCTGCCGAGCGGGGGAAGGGGCGGCGCCAGGGCCGCGGCGATGTCCTCTTGCGCGCGGGCGCAGTGAAGGCGTGCGGCGAGCGCGATTCCCGCCGCCTCGCAAAGCGAGCGCGCGGCCCACGCGGCGGCCGCGGCGCGGGACGCTGCGCGC
>JBFZCA010000368.1:0-6861 GCA_041308205.1 Planctomycetota bacterium
CGTCGCGGGTGCGGCGCCGATGCTCGCGAAGATGGCGAGCAGCATCGCCGTGACGGCGATGGAAAGCGCCGAGCTGATGACCAGGACTCTCCGCGTGATCCCCACGACAACTTTTCTCGACCACACGCGCCAAGGTCTTGAGCGCATGTTCGCCGGAACCGGCGGGCCCTTACCGGAACATGGCGTTGCCGCCGCGGGCGGCCGTCGAGGGGGCCGCGGCTCCGCGCTCGTCTCCGCCTTACGTGGCGACCGTGATGGCCGCGTCCGCCTTCACCGGCGCGCGCGTCGCCGTGAGGGCCAGCTCCCATCTCCGGGTCTCTCCCGCCTCGAGCGCGAGGTCGTAGAGGAACACCGCGACGGCGTTCTGGAAGACGCCCTCGAAGCCGGCCTCGGACTGCGAGACCGTGCGAATCGCGTAGCTCGTGACCGCGGCCTCCGCGGCCGTGATCCTGACCTCGAGATCGTGGTCCCAGTCGGCGATGCCGATGCCGCCCGCGATCCCGCCGAGGGCGGCGCCGAGCGGGCCCAGGATCTCGCCGGCCGGGCCGCGCCAGACGCGGCGGGGCGAAGTGCCGGTCTGCAGCGCGAACGGCACCTCCACGGCGAAGCAGCCGCGCCACGGCCCGCGCGCCGGGTTCGTGACCGCGTAGGCGGCGCTCAGCGTCCTGCCGTCGAGCGTGAAGGTCTTCGCGATCGAGAGCGGCACGGCCGGGTCTTCGAGGCGCAGCTCGACATGCGCCGCCGCGCCGTCGAGGCGTTCCGCGGAACGCCATCGTCGCGCGTGGATTTCGTACTCGTCGCGGACTCGGCCGGCGATGAAGTCCGCGGGATCGGGCGCGCGCGCCAGGATGAGGTCGGTGAACCCCAGGTGCTCGTACTGGTCGTAGACCAGCGCGCGCGCGAGGTCGGGGTCCTTGGCGCGCTTGACGTCGTGGATGCTCTTGGTGGCATCGGCCGGCTCGGCGCTCGTCGCGCGCGCCAGGTCCTCGTGGTAGGCCTCCTTGCGCCGCGCGAGCACCGAGAACAGGTTCAGGTCCCACGGCCGGAGGTCGAGCTCGAGCACGCGGCCGCCCGTCGGCGCGATCACCGCGGCGAGGTGCTCGTTGCGCACGAAGATCTCGTCCCGGCCGTCGATGTCGATGTCGACCCGGTCGCAGACGGTTCCGCTCCCGAGGGGCGATGCCTCCTCGGCGAGCCTCTCCGCGTGCAGGAGGTGCCGCCACACGCCCTCGCGCAGGTGCGGCAGATAGTGGCCGCCGAAGATGCCGTGCCAGTACGGGCAGTTGCACTGTCCGCGCAGGAGCTCCCGGCGCGCCGCATCCGCCCGGGGCGAGTCGGGGAGGGCGGCCATCTGCCGCGAGATGTGCAGCGAGCGGCCGTACATGCGGCGGATCTCGGGGTACTTGACCTTGAAGTTGCGCCACGAGGCGCCGCGCACGAAGGGCAGCGCCGGCGCGAGCGCGGGGTCGTCCCGGACCACGGCCCGTACGCGCGCGCACACGGGTCCCACATCCGCGGGCAGCGCCCACTCGTTCATCTCCACGTAGGACGTCTCGGGAGGATAGATGAGGCCCCTGGGCGGCAGGGAGCGCACGGTCTCGTCGAGCGTGACGAGCGTGATCCACGGCAGGTTGTCCTGGAGCGCGCCGAAGAATCGCGCGAGCCACTTCTGCTCGTAACAGTGCGCGAACGTCTCGGGCCACACCCCGAACTTCTCGACATCGTCGCCGTAGGCCAGCATCGTGCCCGGCGAGCGCTCCGCGGCCTCCCTGAGGATTGCGAGGGAGTCCTCGACCTCGCCGAACGGAATCGTGTACCTGAGGCTCTTCAGGATCGGAAAGAGCGCGATCAGCTCGCCCTGGTCCTCGGCGACGAAATACCCGTGCAGGTCCTCGCGCTTGAGGCCCGCGGCCAGGAAGTGCGTGTCGTCGAGCAGCGTGTACCGGGCGCCGGCGCGGGCGAGCAGCGACGGGAGCGACGGCTCCCACACGCGCTCGGCGAGCCACACGCCGCGGGGGTCGACGCCGAAGTGCTCCTGCATGAAGTCGCGCTGGAGCGCGATGTGCGCCAGGGCATCGCGCCGCGGAATCGACGCGAGAATGGCCTCGTAGAACGCGCCGCCGATGAGCTCGACCTGCCCGCGGGCGACCATGGTCGCGAGAAGGTCGATGTGCTCCGGCCGGTTGTGGAGCAGCCACTCCAGGAGGCAGCCGCTCAGGTGGTACGAGAAGCGGATCGCCGGGAAACGGGCCGCGAGCTCCAGAAACGGCCCGTAGCAGCGCTCGTAGCACTCTTCCATGACCCAGGGGAGGTTGCCCACCGGCTGATGGCCGTGCAGGGTCAGGTTGAAGAGAACGTGCGGTTTCGTCACGATGGCCTCCTGCGGCTGCCGCGTGCAATGTTACGGCATGATGTCCCCTGACTCCAGCAGCGAGCGGTACAGCGCACGGTAATTCTCCGCCGAGCGGCTCCAGCCCACATCCTGCTGCATGCCGTTGCGCATGAGCGCGAGCCACGCATTCTTATCGGCAAAGACGGCGATTGCCTCGCGGCAGACCGCGAGCAGCGCGGCGGGGGTGTAGTCCCTGAAGACGAACCCCGTGCCGGCGCGCGCGTCCCGGGGGTCGTAGGGCGCGACCGAATCGGCCAGGCCGCCCGTCGCGCGCACGATCGGCACCGTGCCGTAGCGCATGCTGTAGAACTGGTTCAAGCCGCAGGGCTCGAAGCGGCTGGGCATGACGAACATGTCGCAGCCGGCCTCGATGAGGTGGGCGAGCCGGTTGTCGAAGGCGAGGAAGAGCCCCAGCCTCCCCGGGAAAAGCCGCGCGAGCTTCCTCAGCTCGGCCTCGTAGGCGGCGTCGCCCGTGCCGAGGATGACGAAGGGATACCCCTCCTGGAGCAATGTCGCGAGCGCCGGGAGGAAGATGTCCAGCCCCTTCTGCTCGGTGAGCCTTCCCACGGTGCCGGAGAGCGGGCGCGGCGTGGGCATGAGATTCGCCTCCTTCATGAGGAGGGCGCGGCAGGTCTGCTTGCCGGCCGGATCGCCCGCGGAGAAGCGCGCGGGCAGATGCACGTCCGTCGCCGGATCCCAGTCCCGGGGGTCGATGCCGTTGAGGATGCCGGACAGGCGGGCGCCCTTCTGGACGAGCACGCCCTCGAGGCCGCAGCCCGATTCCGTCTGCTGGATCTCGCGGGCGTAGGTGGGGCTCACGGTCGACACGGCGTCCGCGTACACGATGCCGCCCTTCAGGAAGCTGAGCTTGCCGTAGTACTCCAGCTTCTGCCAGTGGAACAGGCTCCAGTCCAGCCCCGTCCAGTGGTATTCCCCGGGAGGGAAGATCCCCTGGAAGGCGAGATTGTGGATCGTCAGCAGCGAGCGCGCGCGCGACCGCATGCGGGTGCGCATGTACACCGGTATGAGCGCCGTCTGCCAGTCGTGCGCGTGCACGATGTCCGGATCCAGCCCCAGGTAGTCCGCCAGCTCGAGGCACGCCAGCGAGAACAGCGCGAAGCGCCGGCAGTTGTCCGGGTAGTCGAAGCTCCTCTCGCCGTACAGCCCCTCGCGGTTGAAGAGGTTGTCGCACTCGAGCAGATGGACCGCGACGCCCTCCCTGTCCGCCCGGTGGATCGTGAAGTTCTCCTGGCCGATGTCCAGCTTCACGGTGAAGCCCTTGCCCGCCGGCGCGATGCCGCAGGCCTTCCGGTCGATGGCGCCGTACAGCGGCAGCACGCAGTGCACGTCCACCCCGATGCGCTTCAGGGCGGGCGGCAGCGCGCCGGCCACATCGGCCAACCCGCCGGTCTTCGCAAAGGGCATCATCTCCGACGCGCAGAAGAGAACGCGAGGTTCGGCCATGGTCGCCTCCCGGAACGCTCGTGGGAACCCGCGGATGGCGCGGGCTCGTACGGCGGGCTCCCTCACTACTGATAATAAATCATCGGTCCGCGGGGGGTAGTTTGTGAAGGATCCTCGGGGGCCGGAGTCCGGCGCGACCGCGGCAGCCGCCCCGCCGGGGGCCGGCGCCTCAGGGGGCCCTCCCCGCGCCGGTTTTTTCGGAAGTCGGGCTCAATTCCCGCGCCGTTCTTTCCGAAACGATGGGTGGCGTCCCCGCAACGAGGGCGCCGGCCGCAACCACCGGGATATACTGACGCGGAAGGAACGGCAGATGGGACAGACGATCGTATTTCTGCTCGCGGGCGGTGAAGGCGCGCGGTTGTACCCCCTGACCAAGGATCGTTCCAAGCCGGCCGTGCCGTTCGGCGGCATGTGGCGCCTCGCCGACTTCACCCTGTCCAACTGCCTGCACTCGGGCCTGAACCGCATCTACGTGCTGACGCAGTACAAGTCCGAGTCGCTCACCCGGCACCTGTACCAGACCTGGCAGTTCTTCCGCCCGGTGCTCGGCGAGTCGATCAACGTGCTGCCGCCGCAGCTCAGGGAGACGCGCGACTTCTACCGCGGCACCGCGGACGCCGTCTACCAGAACATGTACACGATCCAGCGCGAAGGGGCGCGCGATGTCGTCATCGTCTCGGGCGACCACGTGTACGCCATGGACTACCGCCCGTTCATCGCCTACCACCACGAGAACGATGCCGACCTGACGATCGCAACCTTCCCCGTGCCGCGGGCCGAGGCCCATCGGTTCGGCATTCTCAGGGCGCGCGAGGACGGGCGCGTGACCTCGTTCGTCGAGAAGCCCAAGGACCTTTCCCACGCGCTTCCCAACGAGGACGGCAAGATCAACGCGTCGATGGGCGTGTACGTGTTCAAGGCGCAGGTCCTCCTGCGCGAGCTGCTCGAAGGGCCCGCCATGGGCCGCAAGTTCGACTTCGGCGGCGACATCATCCCCGGCATGATCAACCGCGAGCGCGTGTTCCTGTACGCCTTCAAGAAGGGCGCGCTCGGCCACAAGGCCTACTGGCGCGACGTGGGGACGCTGGACTCGTACTTCGAGGCGAACATGGATCTGCTCGGGCCGACGCCCGAGTTCAACATTCACAACCGCCAGTGGCCCATCATCCACGCCCCGGAGCAGACCGGCCCGAGCATCCTGGGCGGCGGCAGCGCGGGCGCCGTGCGCAACGCCATCGTCGCGGGCGGCTGCCGCATCGACGGCGAGGTCTCCGATTCGGTGATCTTCCCCAACGTGACGATCGAGGCCGGCGCGCGCGTATCGCAGGCGATCCTGCTTGCCGGCGCGTACGTCGAGGCCAACACGATCGTCCGCAACGCGATTCTCGACAAGGATGTGCGGATCCGCCGCGGCACGATCATCGGCGCGGGCTCGACGATGGCCTCCGCCAGGCACGGCAAGAAGGTCGTCTACACGCCGGCGGGCGTCGCCGTCGTGGCCAAGGGAGAGGTCGTGGGCACCGAGCGCATCGAGCGCGCCACGGTGAGAGCCCTCGGCGACGAGGTGCTCATGGACCACGAGGTGGGCGGCCCCCTGCCGGTCCGCCCCGAGACCGGGATGCCCGAGCTGATGCCGGGCCAGAGCCGCGAGCCCGTCACGCTCTTCCAGGACGGGGATCGCGCGTAGACCGCCGCGGGCGCGGATCCGCGGCGGGCGGGCGCGCCGCCCCGAGCCCCCTTTGCGCTCCGCCCTTCCGCGCATATAATGCTCTCCGTGCGGCGCATGTCCGCGCGGCGCCTCGGAGAAGACCGAGGCGGCGGGCGCCGCACAGCGCGCGGGAGTGCGCCGAATGGCCAGGAACATAAAGATCGTTCCCCTGCTCCTGTCGGTCGTCGCCGGCATGGGGCACCTGTGGGAGGGCAAGGACCTCAAGGGACTCGCCCTCTTCGCGCTGTTTGCCGCGGGGCTGGCCGGCGTGCTCGAGGGGCTCGTCCTGTGGGCGGGGCCCGGCAAGACCGAGATCACGGTCGTCGCGGCCATCGTGGTCGCGGGGGTCTGGGGCTATTCCTTCTTCGACATCGTGAGGCTCACCTACGGGCCGTGGCGCGAGAAGATCCGCCTCACGCGCAACGAGCACCTGCGGCGCGGCATCCTCAGCTTCCTGAAGGGCGAGCACGCGGCCGCCGAGCAGGAGCTGCTCGCGAACCTGCGCCTCGAGCCCGGCGATCCCGAGAGCCTCTTTCGTCTGGCCGTGCTCTGCCGGATGCGGGGCGAGCTCGGCCGCGCGCGGCGGTACCTGCGCGCGCTCAAGCGCATGGACGCGGACGAGAAGTGGGTCTGGGAGCGGGCCGCCGAGGAGAACCTGATCGACGAGGCCGAGAAGAAGAGGCCCGCGGAGGTCCCGCAGTAGCACCGGCCGGCCCGCGCCCGCGTCCCGGCGCGCCGATCGGCCGCGCGGGAGAAAGACGCTCATGAGCGATCCCGTGAAGACGTACACGCCGCGCGTGGTCGGCGTGGGGCGCGGCGAGGCCGTGTTCGCCGTGGAGTACCCGCAGGCGCTCTTCAGGCGCAACCTGCGCAACCCGGTCATGACCGCCGCGCCGAGCCTGGTCGTGTCGCCGCGGCTGCTCGATGCCTGCCCGCCCCGCGAGCTGGGCCGCGCCGTCGTCGCCGAGGCGGTGAATCAGCTCCTGGAGCACGGCGCCGAGCCCGTGTGCGTGTCGGTGAGCATCTGGGGCATGGGCGGCGCGCAGACGGACGAGGCGGTCGCCGGCTGCGTCGACGGCTGCCGCGATGCCTGCTGCGTGCTCATGCCGCCGCGCGCCGCCGGCCGCGACGGCCGCGGCATCGCGGCGTGCGCCGTGGGCGTCGCCGAGCAGAGGAAACTCGTCGACAGCGCGCGCGTGCGCGCCGGCGACGTGGTGATGGGAATCCCGGCCGGCGGGTTTCTTCCGGCGGACGCCCAGGGCCAGGGGTGCGGCCGCGAGGCGCTTGCCCGCGCGGG
>JBFZCA010000369.1:0-2604 GCA_041308205.1 Planctomycetota bacterium
CGCGCGCTCCGCGGCTTCCTCGATCCGGCGCTGGAGCGCGCACGCCGCGGCGAGCGCGTCGAGCAGCGCGCGCGACTCGATCAGCGCATCGATCCCTCCCATGTCGTCGAGGAACGGTTGCGCCTCGGCCGCCTTGCCCAGATCGGCGCATCGCGCCCTGAGCGCCGCGCGCTCCTCCTCCGTCCCGGCGCCCTTAGGGTCGCGATACCAGACGAGCCGAATGCGGCCGACGAGCTCGATCGCCGATTCCGCGAGCGCGTCGAGCGCCCGGCGCTTCGCGACCGTTTTCTCGTCCGCGACGGCGAGGCGCGTCCAGGCGCCGCTCGGAATGTCGTACACGACAGTGCGCGTCCAGCCGAGGTTCTCGGCCCGCTTGTCGGCGCCGATGACGGCGAGCTTCCTCGCCGCCGGATCGCACGCCATCGCGTGCCAGCTCAGGCCCTCGAGCGCGGGAGCCGGCGGATGCGCCTTCCACGTCTTCCGCGCAAGGTCGAACGAGTAGAGCGTGCTCCCGCCGGACAGGCAGTAGATCGTATTCGTGCCCGGATCGAACGCCGTCTGGTAGTACGGGTCGAACCGCTCGACGGGCGGCGGCGCCGAGGAGATCTCGCTCCAGGTCCGCGCCGCCGGATCGAACGCCTGGAGGAAGGGCGCGCCCTCCGCGCGGCCCATGAGGACCATGCGGTCGAGCCCCGGGGCGTGGAAGAACACGGCGCCCTCGCGCTCGCCGGTTCCGCCCTCGCCCGCCTTCTCCCACCCGAGCGACAGGGCGCCGGGGTCCCATTCCTCGCCCGCCGCGGCGAAGCGCCAGGCGACCGTGACGGAACAGACGAGCAGCAGTGTTCGATGGCGCATGATCGTCCTCCCGCGCACCGGCCGCGGCGCATCGACCCACTCGCGATACCGCGCGGCAGGGCGCTTCCGACATCATGCCAGAAAACCGGCGTTATTGCAGCGACCCGCCCTCCCGTGGCAGGATGGGGAACGTACCCCGTTCCGCAATCACGGCGGCGTTCGGCGAGGTCGAGGTCCCTGCCGCCCGGGAGGTCGTCCCATGCAGCGAAACCTGCGTTGCGCCCTTGCGTCGCTCTGCATTCTGTGCGGCGGCGCCCGCGCCGCCGTCGAGCGCGGGCCGAACATCGTTCTCATCATGGCCGATGACCTCGGCTACGAGACCATCGGCGCGAACGGCGGCACGAGCTACCGAACGCCCGCGCTCGACCGGCTGGCCGCAACCGGCGCGCGCTTCACCCACTGCTACGCGCAGCCGCTCTGCACGCCCACGCGCGTCCAGTTGATGACCGGCCTCTCCAACGCTCGGAACTACATCAGGTTCGGCATGCTGGACCCGAACGCGGTCACGTTCGCCAATCTGCTCAAGTCGGCCGGCTACGCGACGTGCATCGCCGGCAAGTGGCAGCTCGGCCGCGATCCCGGCCTGCCGGCGAAGTTCGGTTTCGACGAGCACTGCCTGTGGCAGCACACGCGCCGCCCGCCGCGCTACGCCAACCCCGGCCTCGAGATCGACGGCGTCGAGAAGGACTTCTCGAAGGGCGAGTACGGCCCCGATCTCGTCAACGACTACGCGCTCGGTTTCCTCGCCCGCGCAAAGGACCGGCCGTTCTTCCTGTACTATCCGATGATGCTCACGCACGCGCCCTACCAGCCCACGCCCGACAGCGCCGACTGGGACCCGAAGGCGAAGGGCGAGGAGGTCAACCGCGCCAGGGAGCATTTCGGCGACATGACGGCGTACATGGACAAGCTCGCCGGCAAGGTCGTCGCGAAGCTCGATGCGCTCGGCATCCGCGACAAGACGCTCGTGCTCTTCACCGGCGACAACGGCACGGGCAGGGGCGTGCGCTCGATGCTCGGCGGTCGCGAGATCGCCGGAGGGAAGGGCACGACGACCGTGGCCGGGATGCACGTGCCTCTCATCGCGAGCTGGCCGGGCCGCATCCCCGCCGGCACGGTCTGCGACGACCTCGTCGACACCACGGACTTCCTGCCGACCTTGCTCGATGCCGCCCGTGTCGAGGCCCCGAGCAGCGCGCGGTTCGACGGCCGCAGCTTCTTCCCGCAGCTCCGCGGCGAGAAGGGCCTGCCGCGCGAGTGGATCTACTCCTGGTACTCGCCGCGCCAGGGCGCCGGCACGGCCGTGCGCGAGTTCGCGTTCGACCGGCGCTACAAGCTCTATCGCTCAGGCGGCTTCCTCGACCTGCGCGAGGATCCCGAGGAGCGGCGGCCGCTCGCCGTCTCCTCTCTCGAGGGCGAGGCCGCGCTCGCCGCGCGGCGGCTGCAGGGCGCGCTGGACCTGTTCAAGGGCGTACGCCCGGCGGAGCTCGACCGCCCCGCGGAGGACGCGGACACGCCCCGGGCAAAGAAGAACGGGAAGAAGACGTGATGCGCGCCGCGGCGTGCATGCGTGCGCGACGCGCACGGGATGAGAGCACGCGCATCGCGTGCGTCGTGCTCGCGCTCTTCCATGCCGCCGCGTCCTCGCCGTGCGGCGCGGCGCCCTGAGGCCCCACTTCCCGGGCCTGGTACATCTTGAGGACGAGTTTGTCGGAGTACCAGTAGCTGAAAAAATTCATGCCGGCGGCC
>JBFZCA010000370.1:0-11055 GCA_041308205.1 Planctomycetota bacterium
ACCACGGCGCTCCGCTCTCCTGCCCCCGGCGCAGGAACTCGAGCGCATAGGCGTTGAAGGCGTCGGTCGCGTAGAACTCGCCCTTGGGCGGGTCGATCTCCTTCTTCCGGCCCTCGGGGAGGCGAATGTAGTAGTCCGCATCGTACTGGTCGTGCGAGTGCCCGCGCGTGAACCCGTAGAACTCATCGAAGCCGCGCGCGATCGGGCCGGTCTTCTCGTGCATGTGCCACTTGCCGACGTAGTAGCAGCCGTAGCCGGCGGGCTTCAGCGCCTCGGCGAGCGTCGCGCAGCGGTCGTTCAGGCGCCCGAGATATCCCGGGCCGCGGGCGGCGTTCGGCCGGTCGGTCGTGAAGTCGCCGATGCCGGCTTGCGACGGATACAGGCCGGTCATGAGCGATGCGCGCGTCGGGCAGCAGCGCGCCGACGTGTAGAACTGCGTGAAGCGCGCGCCGCCCCGCGCCAAGGCGTCGATGTGCGGTGTGCCGATCTCGCCGCCGTAGCAGCCAAGGTCCGAGTACCCGAGGTCATCGGCGAGGATCACCAGGATGTTGGGTTTGCGCATCTCCTGCGCGGCCGAGGCCGCGGAGAACGCGGCGAGCCACGCCGCGGCGAGCCGCAGCGCGGCCGGACCGACCGCGCTGCGCGAGGTCGTCGTTCGTGATCTTGCGGTGTGCATCGCGCCTCCCTACGCGCCCGCGGCGCCGTGACATGCCGGCAATCGACTCCCGGCTCGGGGTTCTCATGCCGCGGCCGATTCCCGCGGCGCGCTACGTGCCATCGTGCACGGAACGCCGATGCGCGACAATACCCGGACACGGGAAAGTCGTCCGCCGGAGCGGCCGATTGTGTGCCGCGGCGTACGATGCATCGAGCCGGGGCGCGAGAGGCGCGTTCCGATCGAGGGTCAGCGAATGAGCTTGTGCTTGACGCCGAAACAGCCGGCCGATACGGCAAGGGCCTTGTCCGCGGTGATCAGCGTGAGGCCGTGTGTGAACGCGGCTGCAAGGTGAAGGGCATCGAGCGTCCGCAGCGAGGTGCGGAACGTCCCGATCCACTGGCAGGCGAGCACGTACTCGCGGGCCTGGATCGATACCACGCGATAGATGCCATCCGCGCGGTGCAGTCCGAACTCGGACAGAATGCGGCGGGCGCAATCGACATCCGTGTCTCCCCTGCGCGTTTTCAGCGCGAGCGCGGAGTGGAATTCCGCCTCGACGAGCGGGCTGATCGCAGGGCCGTCGGCCCTGCGAATCGCGGCTTGCGCGGCACGGCTGCGCTTCTCGGGCCAGTAGTACGCGACCAGAACGCTCGTGTCGATGTACACCGTCACCACCGCTCCGCGCGCCGGCTGTCGATCACGATCCGCGACAGGGACTTCCCCTTCGCTCGCAGAGACGCGCGAAACGCGCCGAGATCGGGTGCTTTTGTGCGGGAGGGCTTCGTGTCGGGGGGCACCAGGCGCGCGACCGTCTTTCCGCGCCGGGTGATCGGGACCGACGCGCCGAGCTCGGCCGCCCGCACAAGATCGCCGAGGCGCTTGCGCGCCTCCTTCAAGCTCACGGGGCTCATGGCGTCCTCCTGAAGGTTACACTTGAAGTGTAACCTTCTCCGCCGCGGACATCAACCATCGAATGGTCTCGCGGCCGCCTGCCTGGACGGGTCCGCCGCGGCCGATCACACTCCCTTGGGCACCGCCCAGTGGCCTTCTCGGTAGGCGCGGCGTACGAGGCGGTCGGCCTCCTCGTCGCCGAGGATGCGCTCGGCGGCCGGGTCGAACGCGAGCTGACGGCCGACGCGCACCGCGATGTTCCCGAGGTGGCAGAGCGAGGCCGAGAGGTGGCCGATCTCGATGTCCGCGGCGGGCAGCTTGCCGCTCCGCAGGCAGGACAAGAAGTTGCGGTGGTGGAGGGCGCCGTCCAGTCCGCCTTCCGCCTTCTCGCGCAGCGTGTTGCGCGGGCCGTAGAGCTGCCAGCCGGAGTGCTTTCCGAGGATGAGCATGCCATCGGTGCCGTAGAACGCGTTTCCGTTCTCGTAACCTTCCTGGACGTACGGCGACCAGATACGCTGCTCGTAGACGAGCTGCTTGCTCGGGCGCCCCGCCTCCTCGTACTGGAAGACGACGTACTGCGTGTCGGGAAACTGCTGGTCGTCGTCGAAGAAGAGCTTCCCGCCGAGCGCCGCGATGCGGTCGGGCTGGCGCGCAACGCCCAGGCCCCAGCGCGCGATGTCGATGTCGTGGACGCCGTCGTTTCCCATGTCGCCCGTGCCGAAGGGATACCACCAGCGCCAGATCGATGGCAGGAGGTTGGGCTGGTACGGGACGAACGGCGCGGGCCCGAGCCACAGGTCGTAGTCGAGGTGCGCCGGCGGATCGGCCGGCGCGGCGTGTCCGATCGACCGGCGAAGCTGGCTGTTCCAGGCCTTGGCGACGAGGACCTCGCCGATGGCGCCCTCCCGGAGGAGCCGCATGGCCTTGATCAGGTTCTCGCTCGAACGGCTCTGGGTGCCGACCTGGACGATGCGGCCGGCGCGGCGCGCGGCCTCGACCATCAGCCGGCCCTCGCGAATGTTGTGGGCGCAGGGCTTCTCGACGTAGACGTGCTTCCCGGCCTCGAGCGCAAGCAGCGTCGCCGGGGCGTGCCAGTGGTCGGGCGTCGCGATGATGACGGCCTCGACCGCCTTGTCATCGAAGATCGCGCGCATGTCCTTGACGGCGGCGGGCGCCTTCCCGGTCGCGTTCTTGACCTCGTCGTGCGCGCGCGCGCAGCGCTCCGCGTCGGCGTCGCACACGTAGGCGATCGTCGCTTCGCCCAGGTTGAGGAACGACTTGAGGAGCGTCGTCCCCATGCCGCCCGGTCCGATCACTCCCATGACGACCTTGTCGGCGGCGCCCGGCGCGCCCGCCCCGAGGAGCGACGGCGCGACGGCGGCGGTTCCCGCGGCGGCATGCAGAAAACGGCGTCGAGTGTGCGGCATGCGAACACCTCCTCTCATGAGAGCCGCCGTCATTATAGCCGGGATGCGGAGGCCGGCCCAGTGGCGCGACCGCCCGCCGGCGCGGTACGATGCCGTGCACAAGGAGGACCGCAGCCATGTTCCGCATCGCATTCCGTGCCGCGTGCGTCGCGCCCCTCGCCCTGCTCGCCAGGGACCCGCTTCCCGCGCCCGAGATCCCCGCGATGCTCGGCGTCAACATTCACTTCACGCGCGGCGCGCCGGACGAGGTCGATCTCCTGGCCGCGACCGGCTTCAGGATCGTCCGCATGGACTTTGCCTGGGGCGGCGTCGAGCGGCAGGTCGGAACGTACGATTTCTCGGCCTACGATCGGCTCGTCGCCGACATGGACGCGCGCGGCGTGCGGATACTCTTCATTCTCGACTACGGCCATCCCGTGCACACGAAGGGCAACGGCCCGGCGACCGATGCCGAACGCGCGGCCTTCGTCGCCTTCGCGCGCGCCGGCGCGCGGCATTTCAAGAGCAGGAAGATCCTCTGGGAAGTCTGGAACGAGCCCAACATTCCCCAGTTCTGGAAGCCGGCGCCGAACGTCGATGACTACGCGAAGCTGGCCGTCGCGGTCGCGCGCGCGGTCAAGGAGGAGGATCCCGAGGCGCTCGTCCTCGCGCCCGCGACCTCGACCATCGACCTGCCGTTCCTGGAAGGGAGCTTCCGCCGGGGGCTCCTGGACAGCATCGATGTCGTGACGGTCCATCCGTACCGCGGGGCAGGACCCGAGACCATGGAGGGAGAGCTCGTGGAGCTTCGCGCCCTGATGGCGCGGTGCGGCGGGCGCATCCTCCCGATTGCCAACGGCGAGTGGGGCTACTCGGCCGTCAACGTGCCGATCGAGACCCAGGCCGACTACCTCGCCAGGCAGGCGCTCTTCGGCCTCTCGATGGGATTCGCGTTCAACATCTGGTACGACTGGCGCGATGACGGTCCCGACCCCAAGGAGCCCGAGCATCACTTCGGCAGCGTGTACCGCGATCTGGCGCCGAAACCCGCGTCGGTCGCAATGAAAACGCTTGCCGAGACGCTGGCCGGATTCGCGTTCGTCACGCGGCTTCCGATCGCGCAGGGCGACGCCGTGGCGCTCCTCTTCGCTCGTGGGTCGGAGGAGCGCATCGCCGCGTGGAGCACCAAGGGCGAGCGCACGATCTCGCTCCCTGTGGAAGGCGCGGCGATCGTCTCGCGCGACGGCGCAAGGATCGAAGTCGCACACTGCAGGGAACTGGCGGTGGCGTCCGCGCCGATCTACGTGATTCCGCGCGAGCGGTCGGAGGCGCTCGCGTTCGAGCGCGTGCTCGCGCCGTGCGAGCGGTGGCTCGCGGCGCGCGCGGGCGAACCGCTCGCGGCGGCCTTCGTGCTCAGAAACCCGTTCGAGCGGACGCTGCGCCTGCGCGTGCGCACGGATCTCGAGGATGCGGCCCCGCGCGACGTTGTCCTTGCCGCCGGCGCGGAGGAAAGGTTCGAAGTTCCGTGCGCGGTGCGCGACCGCGCCCGGCAGGTGCGGGAAGTCCGCGTCCGCGTGCAGGCCGAGGATGGAAAGCTGGAGGCGGCGGACACGGTGCACATCGTCGTTCGGAACGCGCTGCGGGCGCGGATCCTGCCGCCCGAGCGCGGCGCGCTGCCGGTCGAGATCGCGGTTGCGGATCGCTCGCCGTTCAAGGGAGCTGTCGCGGCCGGCCTCGGCGGGCGACAGGAAACGGACGGAGCCGGCGCGCGCGCCCGGTGGCGCGCCTCGGTCGCGCTTCCGGAGGGACACGAGACGACCATCGTGCACATACCGGCGCCGCCCGCGTCCGGAGCGCGCGAGGGGCGCACATCGACGGCCGCGTCCGGCGCGTGGCAAGTCGACGTCTCCGACGAGGGCGGCGCGGTGGTCCTCAGCGCGGCGGCCAGGTTCGCGCGGGCATTCGCGTTCGCCGCCGAGCCCGGGAAGCCCATCGCGGATCTGCGGCTCATCATGGACGACGGCGATCGCAACGTGCCGCTCGCGGCGACGCTCGTCGGATGCGCCGGGAGGGACGGCGCGCCGGGCGCGCGGCTCAGGTACGAATTCGGCGACGGGTGGCGCTTCCTCCCGATCGCGACGGCAAGCGATGCGGCGATCGAGGGCGAGCCCGCCCGCATGCACGTGTGGATTCACGGCGACGGCGGCGGCGATCGCCTGCGCTGCAGGTTCGTCGACGCGACCGGCCAGACGTTTCAGCCCGACGGCGGCGGGGTCGACTTCAAGGGCTGGAAGCTGGTCGAGTTCCCGCTGCGGGGCAACTTCGGTTGCTGGGGCGGCGCCAAGGACGGCGTCATCCACTATCCGATCAAGTGGAACGCGGTGCTGCTCGTCGACTCGGCGACGCGCACGAGCCACAAGGGCGAGATCATCATCGGCGAGGCGGCGCTCGCCTACGACGATGATCGCGGCGACTCCCGCTGAACGAGCGGTGCGCGGCCGCCCGCATCGCGTGCGGCGTTTCGGTCATCGCATGCGCGCGTGCCGCCGCTGCAGGCAGTCACGGGCGACGGCGCGGGTGAGCGCCGCGAACTCCTCGACGTCGGCGGCGGGCAGTTCCTCCCCGCCGTAGCGGGCGAGGTTGAAGAGCGCGGTGATGCGCTCGACGCGCGCGTCCTCGAGCGGGCTCAGGAGGAACGCGAGCCCGGCCGCGCCTTCCTCGGCCGTGTCCGCGCGCACGAACTTGCAGCCGCAGGCGGCGAGCTGCGCGCGCCACTTGATGTAATCCTTCACGACGGCCGCGTTGGCGCCGCGTCCCCCGAAGCGCGCGTCGGCTTCCTCGAGCATGGCTTCGTCCTTGTCGAGGCGGCCCTCGACCGCGGCGGCCCGGGCGCCCCGCCCGCGCCGCGCGCGGGTGAGGAAGTGGAGCTGCTTGACGAGGATGAAGCCGGCCACGGGAAGAACGATCAACATGATCACGAGCAAGGTCGGGGATCTCTCGGCGGGCGGCGCGGAATCGCCGCTGCGGCCTGCCACCAGCGCGGGCAGCCCGAGCGGCGCGCTCAGGGCGAGCATGCCCCCGGCGCAGAAGGCCGCCCACAGGACGAGCAGCACGATCCCGGCCGAGTACATGCTCGGCGTGCGCGCGGCCCGGGCGTGCGCCGCCGCGAGCAGGCAGGCGAGCATCGCGGCCGGCGCCTCGTACGAGGGCGCCTCGGCCAGCCCGAACGCGAGGACCAGGAGGCTCGTGAGGACGAGCACGCCGAAGAATTCGGGGTTGCGCACGAGGAGCATGAGCGCCATGAGGACGAACAGTCCCAGGGCCGGCGCGAACAGCGCGAAGATCATGCAGAAGCCGTAGATCGCGAGCACGGTCCGGTAGTGGTCGGCGATGAGCTCGGTGATGTACGCCGGCGCGAAGAACGCGCCCGCGACCCATGCGCAGGCGATGCAGCCGAGCGTCACGGGGCCGAACGCCTCCGCCATCGGCACGGCGGCGCTGAGGCCCATGAGCCCGGCGGCGATGATGTAGACGATGCGGCCGGCCATGTCAGCTCCCCTCGAGATGCCCGAGGAGGTCATCGCCGCGCTTTATGAGCCGCACCTGTGCCCCCATGCCGGCGAGCAGGTGCGCGCACGGCGGCCAGGGATCCGTCGAGAGCTCCTTCTTCCAGCGCTCGAGCTGCACGAACGTGCGGTCATCGACGACCAGCGCGGCAATGGACGCGTGCCGGCCGCGCAGGTACGCGAACGCGCGCGCGAACGCTTTCTCGTCGCCGCCGCTGCCCGCCAGGATGAGGAATACGTGCGAGCCCTGCGGCACGTGCTCGGCGTGGCGGACGACGACGTCGGGAAACGGGAGCGTGCCCTTCGGCTTCACGACGGCGAGCCGGCGCAGGATGTATCCCAGATGCTCGGCGCCGCCGCCGAGCGTGGTGGCGAGGACCGCCTCCCCCTCGGCGAAGAGCTGGATCTCGTGGCCCTGTGCCACGGCCGCGGCCGCGATCGCCGCGGCGGCGCGGATCCCGTACTCGACCGTGGCCTCGGCGCCGATCCCGGCCAGGCTCTCGCGCGCGAGATCGAGGAAGATCGTGATCTGCGACGAGACGCTGGCCTCGAACTGCCTGACGACCAGGCGCGAGAGCCGCGCGCTCGCCTTCCAGTGGACGTGCCTGAGGGAATCGCCGGGGCGGTACTCCCTGACGCCGTAGAACTTCAGGCTCTCGCCGCGGGCCTGCTGGTCGGGGTTGGCGGCTGCAAGCAGCGTGCTGCGGCCCTCCAGTCCCAGGCGCGCCAGGGGCAGCGGCTTGGGGAGCACCGTGAAGCGTTCCTGCGCCGGAAAGCGCCGCGTGCGGAAGAAGAGCCCCAGCGGGTCGAAGAAGCCGACCGCGACGGGGCCGAGCGCGTACTCGCCGCGATGGCGCAGGCACAGCCCCGCGTAGGAGATCTCGACCGTGTGGTGCGGCCGGACATCGACGGGCACCGCGATCTCCTTGGGGAGCAGGTCCTGGGCGTCGAAGTGATCGACGACCTCGGCGCCGAGCAGGGGAAAGCCGCTGTGGTTGGCGAGCGCCAGGCGCACGTCGACCGGCTCGCCCTCGAACGCGCGCGGGTGCGCGCTCCGCCGGTAGGCGATCCGCCGCGCCGTCTCGCCGCCGAACGCCCAGGCGACGCTGAGCAGAAAGAGCAGCGCGCCGGCGACGAAGAGCAGGGGGCCGTTCCGGAAGTACAGCCCCGCGAGGATGAATAACGGCAGGGCGGCGAGCAGCGCGAAGGCGGGCGAGATCATGCACGCACCCGCGCTACCCGAGCGGGACGTCGACGGCCCGCAGCGCCGCGGCGATGATCTTGTCCGGGCCGACGCCGCTCAGCTTGGCCTCGGGCCGCATGAGGAGGCGGTGGGCGACGACGGTGCTGAAGACGCGCTTCACGTGGTGCGGCGTCACGTGCTCCTTGCTCTCGATGAGCGCGAGCGCCTGCGCGGCGCGCCTGATCGCGAGCGATGCGCGCGGGCTTGCGCCCAGAAGGCAATCGTCCGATGCGCGCGTGTGCGCGACGAGCTTCACCATGTAGGCGGCCACGTCCGGCGACACGAAGACCTTCTTGACGTCCTCCTGGGCGCTCACGACCTCCGCCACGGTCGCGGCGGGCGCGAGCGTCTCCAGCGGATGGCGGTCCTTCTGGTCGTTCAGGATCTTGACCTCCTCGGCGAGCTGCGGGTAGCCGATGTGCAGGCGCATGAGGAAGCGGTCGAGCTGCGCCTCGGGGAGCGGATAGGTCCCGTGCTGCTCGATGGGATTCTCGGTGGCGACGACGAAGAAGAGCTCCGGCAGCATGCGCGTCTCGCCCTCGGCGGTGACCTGCCGTTCCTCCATGCACTCGAGCAGCGCGGCCTGCGTGCGCGGGGTCGCGCGGTTGATCTCGTCCCCGAGCACGATCTCGCCGAACACCGGCCCCGGGCGGAACACGAACTCGCCCGTCTTCTGGTTGTAGATCGCCACGCCGGTGATGTCCGCCGGCAGGAGGTCGGGCGTGAACTGAATGCGCTTGAAGACCGCGCTGACGCTGCGCGCGAGCGCCTTGGCGAGCACGGTCTTGCCGACGCCGGGCACATCCTCGAGCAGGAGATGGCCGCGCGCGAGCAGGGCGACGACGGCCAGGCGCACGACCTCATCCTTGCCCACGATGACCTTCTTGACGTTCGCTTCGATGCGGTTGGCGACTTCAGTTCCAAGGAGCGTCATGCGCATCCTCCCGCGGGTGTTCCGCCGGTGCGCGGCGCGCGCCGCCCGCCGCCGCCCGGACCTTGCCGGCGAGCACGTACAGCGCCGCCCCGAGCACGACTATGAACGGCCCCTCGCCGAGCGCCCAGTACGGCGGCAGGCCGGACGCGACATCGACCCAGACCATGAGGGCGCCGAAGACGAGGCCCAGAACGCCGAGAAACCTGATCAGGGACGCATGGCGCACGACATCGAAGGCGAGGTAGAGCACGAGCGCGCCGTAGCACGCGTAGAACGCCGAGAGCGACCGCGCCAGGTACTCGACGATCGGCAGCTCGGGCAAGGGGCCGAGCCCGAGGGCCTCGTGGATCGCCTGCATCCACGCGAAGGGAAAGAAGACCGGCGCCAGCGCCGCGAGCATCGAGAGCGCCGCGATGACGCACACGGCTCTGAGAATGCGGGCGCAGCGATTCACGGGCGGCTCCTTTCGGCGGTTCCCGGCGCCCATGAGGATACCGCGCGGCGCGGCGCGCTGCCAGGGAGGGGCCGCGGCCGGCGAGAGGAGAAGGGAATCAGCCGCGAGCCCGCGAAGGCTCGAGGACGGAAGACGAGAATAGCCACGAAGACACGAAGGCACGAAGAACGTGCAGGAATCGCGGGGCGGCCCATGGTGCCGGGCGACATACACCATCTATCAGGGGCCTGTCGTGAGGCGCGCCATCCCTGCGGGTGGGTCGGCGGCGGGGCGGACGGCTATCGGATCTCGCCCTTTTCGATGCGCTCCACGTACCAGGCTCCTTCTTTGCGGGTCCAGACGATGGTGTACGTGAGCGACTCGCCGCTCTGGGGGCGGCTGAACACGACCACGGTCCAGGCCCAGCCCGGCGACTTCTGCTGCGTGCGGTATTTGACGGATTCCATCCGGCGCGCGACGATGGTGTCGATGAGGTCCTTGACCTCGCGCCGGCGGTCGATCGAGACGCCGAGTCCGGCATCGAGGTAACCGTCGATCTTGTTCCATGCGCCGGTCGAGAGGTGCTCGACGAATGTGGCCGCCTCCTTCTGGAGCTCCTCGAACTCGGCGTCGAAGGAGGGTGCGTCCGCGGGATTCGCGGGCGTCGCCGGGGCTGCTTTTCCCGCTGCGCTGTGGACGGATGTGAGCGCGTGGGGACGCTTGCGCGCAGATTCCGCGGACATCGCCTCGCTGATGCCGGCGCTGAAGTACAGGCCCATGGCGAACAGCACGACCACGATCGCCAGGATCCCGATCGTGACCCACGGAACCGTGAATTCCTCCACGGCCGTGACCTTTCCCCTCGCGGCGATGCTCGCAACGCTTCGGCCGACCATGACCTCGTCGATCGCGGCGGTGACCTCGTACCCATCGGCGAAGCGCGCGCTCGGGAGCTTCGCCATGAGGCGCTGGACGAGCTCGACCACGTTGTCGGGAATGCCCCGGACCAGCGTCTGGAGCGGCGGCGGCAGCTCGTTGACCACGCGGTGGATGAGCACCGATGGATTGTCGCCCGCGAAGGGCAGCTTGCCGCTCAGGAGGTAGTACAGCGTCGCGCCCAGGCTGTACAGGTCGGTGCGCCCGTCGAGCGCATCGCCGCGGCACTGCTCGGGCGACATGAACGCGGGCGTCCCGAGAATCGTGCCCGCCATGGTGACTTCGTGGTCCTCCCGGCACAGGCGCGCGAGCCCGAAGTCGGCGAGCTTGATCTCGTTCTTCTCGGTGATCAGGATGTTGGCGGGTTTCACATCGCGGTGGATCAAGCCCTTGTCGTGCGCGTAGGCGAGGACCTCCGCGATCTGGCGTGCGATCCTGAGCGCTTTGCGCGGGGAGAAGGGGCCGTTGTCGGTGACGAGCGACTTGAGGTCCCTGCCGTCGACGAATTCCATGGCCATGAAGTACAGGCCGCCGTCGTTGCCGACGTCGAAGACCTTGATCACGGCGGGGTGGTCGAGGTTCGCGGCGACCTTGGCCTCCCTGAGGAAGCGCTGGAGGTGGTCCTTCTCCGGCGCGAAGCTGGGGTGCAGGACCTTGAGGGCCACGGTCTTGTCGAGCATCGCCCTGCGCGCGCGATACACCGTGCCCATGCCGCCCGAGGCGATCACCGACTCGATCGTGTAGCCGCCGATGGTCTGGCCGGGCTGCAATCCGGTTGGCGTAGCTGTGTGCATGGCATTGTATCGGCGGAGGAAAGGCTTAATCTGTCGCGATGCGGCCCGGCCGCCGCGAACATCCGGGAACATGCAACGCGCCATTGACAGTTCCCGCCCGCCGCGCGATAGGATGAATGCCGGCTCAGAAGGAGGACGCATGCCGGAACCCTTCTATTTAGGAATTGAAATCGGCGGGACCAAGATCCAGCTCT
>JBFZCA010000371.1:0-22250 GCA_041308205.1 Planctomycetota bacterium
CGCCATCGACTGCCTCGGACCGAACGGCGTCGTCCTGCTTGCCACCCCGCCCGCCTTCCGGCCGCCGCACCTCGAGTACGCGGTCGCCAAGGGCGTCAACGTCTTCATGGAGAAGTCGTTCGCGGTCGATGCGCCCGGCATTCGGCGCGTGCTGGCGGCCGGCGAGGTTGCCGCCCGGAAGAACCTCAAGATCGCGGGCGGGCTCATGAGCCGCCACTCCCCCGCGCTCGAGGCGGCGGTCGAGCAGATCCACGCGGGCGCGATCGGCGAGGTCGTGACGTGCTGGGCGTACCGCGAGCACGGCCCGGTGGGCTTTGCGGCGAAGGATCCCGCCGCGAGCGAGGTCGCGCACCAGATCCGCAACTACAGCAACTACACGTGGCTCAACGGGAGCTTCCTCCTCGACTGGCTGATCCACAACCTCGACGTGTGCTGCTGGGTGAAGGGCGCGTGGCCGGTCTCGTGCCAGGGGCAGGGCGGGCGGCAGGTGCGCAGGGAGCCCGACCAGCTCTTCGACCACTACGCGGTCGAGTACACGTTTCCGGACGGGACGCGGCTCTTCGGCCAGGGCCGCCACATGAACAACTGCTGGGGCTTCTTCGGCGACATCATTCACGGCGCCAAGGGCTCGGCTGTGCTCGGGGAGGGCATCCGCGAGCCGCGCATCTTCAAGACCTGGACGCAGACTCCCGAGAACCAGATCTGGGAGTTCAAGGGCGATTTCAGCAATCAGTACCGGATCGAGCACGAGCGGCTGTTCGAGGCCATCAGACAGAACAAACCCTACAACGAGACCGAGCGCTGTGCCTACGCGGCGATGGTCGGTATTCTCGGCCGCATGGCCGCCGAGTCGGGGCAGGAGGTGACGTGGAAGGACGCGCTCGCCTCGAACCTCGTCCTCGCCCCGAACCTCGAGAGCCTGGCGATGGATGGCGAGGCCCCGGTCGCGCCCGATGCGCAGGGCCGCTACCCGGTCGCCATGCCGGGCGTCACCAAGGCGTACTGAGAGGGGCGGGCCGCCGGTTGCAGCCGGAAGGAGGCTTGTGCGACAGGCGCTTCAGTGCCCGAAGCGGCGGCGCATGTAGGCGCGCGGGTCTTTTGCGGCCGCGACGCCGACGGCAAGGTCCACGACCTTCCTGAGGGGCTTGACAGCGTCCAGCTCCCTCGCGTAGTCCGCCGGATCCAGGCCGCGGCGCCGCATCGCCCGGTGCAGCGACGACAGCACCTCCTCGCGCTCTTGCGTGCGGACGTACTCATTCGCCCACTTGATGAGAAACTCGCCCATTGTAAGCGCCATGGGTCGCTCCTTGCTGCGTTCCGCTTCGAAGGACTCGCGCACGGGCGCCGCCGCCTCGGGGCCTCGCGTCGACTCTATTACAGTATACGCCGCGATCCACACCGCCTCCACGAGCGAGCGGTCCCTCTCCCGCGCCATGCACCCGGTAACCGCCTCCACGTCGTGGGTAGCACCCTGCACCCGGGCTTTCTCGAGTTGGAAAAGCGCCGAAAGCGCATTGCGGACGCGCGCGAGCAGATCGTCGTCGATTGTCTTCACATCGACAAGACAGTAGCGCGCGGTGACGGGTGGCGTGACTGCCGCGGGAAGCGGGATGAGCAGCTCCTCGAAGCGCCGCGGCGCGTTCCAGGCCCGCTCGCCGCAGTACAGGACGACGGGCAGGATCAGCGGGAGCGGGGCTCCGCGCTTCCTCCCGCGTTCGGCGGCGATGGCGCCGTAGAGCGCTCCCACGTAACGGAGCACGCGCAGTGCCATGAGCCGTTCGCAGGTGCTCTGGTGTTCGATATGGACGTAGATGACGCAATCGCGCCGGGCTCTCGCCGGCAGGCGCCAGATGACATCGGATTCCAGCTCGGCGAGCAGCGCATCGGAGAAGGTCCCTCCCACGACCTTGGCGCGGTCGAAATCGAGCAGGTCTACGAGCGGCGCCGCCTCGGGCACGAAGTCCCGCAGCAGCTCCTCGAGCGCCGTGGGGTGCGAGAGCACCTGGCGCCACGCAATGTCCTGGCCGGCACGGCGGCGTCCCTTTCGCATGCGCCGCTGTACGCGCAAACATCGTGCCATCCGAGATGCAGTGCGAATTCCGCACGAACGGCGGGCGGCGCCGTCCGTTTCCGGACAATTCCCGCGGACGGTGCGGACGGCCGGCGCCGTACGATCGTTGTGCGCGGAGCGGGGCTCACTCGGCCGGCACGGGATCCTCGGCCCCTATGGGCGCGTCTTCCCACACCGCCGCGCCCGTCGTCCGATCGTAGGTCAGCACGCGGTGGCGGCTTCCCGGCGCGGGCGGGACGTCCTTTGCCGGCAGGAAACGCGCAAGCTCGCGCTTCACGGCGGCGTGCGCGGGCTCGGCGGCGAGGTTCTTCCACTCGTTCGGGTCGGCGCGCATGTCGTAGAGTTCCTCTGCGCCGTTCGCGTAGCGTATGTAGCGCCACGCGTCCGTCCGCACAGAGTGATTGCCCTGGTTGTGCGTCGTGATGGCGGGCCACGGCCGTTCGGCGCGGGCATCGCGAAGCTGCGGCACGAGGCTTCGGCCTTCGAGATCCTCACGCGCGGGCATGCCGGCGAGCGCGAGCAGCGTCGGGAAGATGTCGAGGAGCTCGACCGCGCGCTCGCAGCGCCCGCCCGCCGCGATGCCCGGCCCCGCGAAGACGAGCGGCACGCGCGTCGAGCGGTCCCAGAGCGAGTTCTTGCCGGAGATCAGCTTCTCGCCGAGGTGCCAGCCGTTGTCGCCCCACAGGACGACGACGGTGTCGCGCGCCCGGCCCGTCGCCTCGAGCGCGCCGAGCACGCGGCCGACCTGCGCGTCCATGTAGCTCACGCACGCAAGGTACGCGCGGACGAGCGGCCGCCACTCGCCGTGCGCCCGGAGCGTCGCGAGGCGCGGCTCGGGCAGCTTCCAGTGGAGGTACCACGAGAAGCGCGGCGTGTCCTCGCGATCGGTTTCGAGAACGGGCGGCAAGGCGACCTCGTCCGCCGGATAGAGATCGAACCACTTCTTCGGCGCGAAGCAGGGCACGTGCGGCAGCCTGAATCCGCAGGCGATGAAGAACGGCCGATCGGCGGGCGCCGCGGCCAGGGCGTCGATCGCGGCCTGGGCGATCGCCCAGTCGGCGTTGTCCTCGTCGCGCTCCGGGAAAGGCCCCCAGTCCATGAGAGGATGCGGCGTTCCGGGGAGCGACGCGAAACGCTTCGGCGGCCGCGGCATGCCGGGCGCGGGCCCCCATTGCCCGAATTCGCGGGCGCGGTCCTTGGGCGCGATCGAGCCGTCGTGGTACACCTTCCCGCACGTGGAGGTGAAGTAGCCCGCGGCCGTAAAGGTCTCGGGCAGCGTCACGCGGTTCTTCGTCGCGTCGACATCGCGAATGCCGGGCGCGAGGCCGTAGATGCCGGTCGTCGAGGGCCGCAAGCCCGTCATGAGGCTCGATCGCGAGGGGTTGCAAAGCGGCGACTGGCAATGGGCGTTCAGGAAGAGCGTGCCGCGCGCAGCCAGGCGGTCGATGCAGGGCGTGCGCACCTGCGGGTGCCCTCCCATGCACGCGATCCAGTCGTTCTGGTCGTCGATCGCGATGAAGAGCACGTTGACGGGAGCGGCGGCGCCGAGCGGCAGCGCCGCAAGAAGGGCGAGCAGGAGCACGTGTCGCATACGTCACCTCCGCGGACATGCTACCCGATCGGGCCGGGAAGTGCGTGGCAGCGCGCGCGGCCGCCCCCCGCTTCTCGCTCCCTCCGCCTTCGCGTATGATTGAACGGTACGGAGGTGCGCATGAGGAAGCCGGATTGTGTCGGTTGCGCGGTCGCGGTGGCATTTGCGCCGCTGCTTGCCGTTGTCGCCGCGGGGGCCCAGGAATGGGACGTTCCCGCCGAAGCGCTCGCGCAGAAGCTCGCCGCGGTCTCCGCCGGCGCCTATCCCGGCGCCGACATGGTCATGGTCTTCGATCGCCGGGCCGTCGCGGTCGAAGAGAGCGGCCTCGCGCGGATGGTCGGGCACACGCTCGCCAAGGCGCTGACGCCCGCCGGCGCGCGCGCGCTTGCCGTGGGCGAATACAGTTACGATCCCCTGTCGGCCGACATCGCCGTCCTGCGCTGCCGCGTTTTTTCCGCCGGCGGCGCGGCGCGCGACGTGGATCCTGCGCGGGCGGTCGACCTTCCCGACCCGCAGAGCATGATCTACTGGAACTCGCGCCACAAGCTCCTTGCGATCGGCAAGATCGCGCCCGGCGATGCGGTCGAGGTCGTGACGCGGCGCGTGGGCTTCACGTACGCGCTGCTCGCGGGCGAGGAGGGTTCCGATGAGAGCCGCTTCGTGCCGCCCATGCGCGGCCACTTCTACGACATCGTCCCCTTCTGGTCGAGCTGCCCGGTGATCGAGCAGAGCTACCGCGTATCGATCGCCCCCGAAAAGCAGCTCCAGTACCAGATCTACAACGGGAGCGCCGAGGTCTCGGATCGCATCGAGAACGACAGGCGCGTCGTGACCGTGACGATGCGCGACACCAAGCCGCTCGCCGCCGAGCCCGGCATGGTCGCCTGGTCGGATGTGGCGCCCAAGCTTCTCCTCACGACCGCGCGCGACTGGCGCGCCAAGTCGCTCTGGTTCCACGCCGTCCAGGAAGAGGCGCGCTGCTTCGAGGTCACGCCCGAGCTCGAGAAGGTCGCCGATGAAGTCACGGCGGGCCTGACGCGCGACGAGGACAAGGTCGCGGCGCTCAACCACTGGGCCGCCGAGAATATCCGCTACATCGGGCTCCACATGGGAGAGGGCGAGGGCTACACGCTCCACCAGGCGTCGATGACGCTCAGGGACCGCGGCGGCGTGTGCAAGGACAAGGCGGGAATCCTCGTCGCGCTTCTCAGGGCCGCGGGCCTCGAGTCGTATCCCGCCATGACCATGGCGGGCGAGCGCATCGAGCGCCTGGCCGCCGACCAGTTCAACCACTGCGTGACCGTGTGGCGGAAGCCGGACAAGACGACGGTGCTGCTCGATCCCACCTGGATCCCGGGCGTGCGCGAGATGTGGTCGAGCAGGGAACAGCAGCAGGAAGTGCTGATGGGCCTGCCCGAGGGCGCCGACCTCCTGACGACGCCGCTCTCGCCGCCCGAGAACCACCCGCTGCGCACGACGATCGACTCGACCCTGCATTCCGATGGAACGATCGAGGGACGAATGCAGGTCGCAAGCGACGGCCAGGCCGACAGCTCCCTTCGCCGCGCGTATCGCGGCAAGATGCGGAACGAGTGGCCGGCCGTCGACCGGCAGTGGGTCGCCGCCCTCGACCCGCGCGCCGAGGTCGCCGATGTCGAACGGACCGACCCCGATGATCTGGACCGCCCGTTCTGCATCGCGCTCTCCTTCCGGATTCCCGGCTACGCGCGGAGGCTCGATGACGGGGCGCTCGCGCTCGTCCCGCTCGGGCCGCGCCACCCCGCCGGCGCGGCGGTGCACGCCGACGAGCTCCATTTCTCGACCGAGCCGTCGGCGCGGCGCTTCACCGCGGCGATCGGCTGCACGCGGCTCGTCGTGCTTGCCGAGCACATGGCGCTTCCCGCGGGCTTCGCCGTCGAGGGGCTTCCCGCGGCGGTGAAGCTCGAGGGCAACGGCGCCCTCGATGCGAAGTGGTCGGTCGAAGGCGATGCGCTCGTCATCGAGGAGACGCTCGCCATGCGCTCGCGCAGGGTCGAGCCCGCGCAGTGGTCCGAGCTGCGCGCGGCGCTCGAGGCGTTCCGGAAGCTCGCGGCGACGCCGATTCTCGTCAGACCCGCCCGCGCCGGAAAGGGAGGTGCGTGATGAACCGCGTTCGAATTCTCGGCCCGGCGCTCGCCGCGGTCCTGTGCCTTCCTTGCGCCCGCGCCGCCGACACCCCGGCGGCGCGCAAGGCCTTCATTGCCGTTCCCGGCCCCGACGCCGAGTACCTGCTCCTCCGGGACCGCTATGTGCTCGATCGCGACGGCGGCGCTGTCCACGAGCGCGAGCTGCGACTCAAGATCAACAGCTTCACGGCGATGCACCGGTTCTACGGCGAGAGCCGTGTCGAGCTCGACCCCGCGGCGGCGACGATCGAGACCCTCTACAACCGCACCGTGCTCCCGAACGGGCAGGTCGTCGTTGCGCCCGAGAACGCCGTGATCGATGACCTGCCGCCCGCCGCGCACCGTAACCCGCTCTGGTCGCAGCTCAGGCGGCGGGTGTTCGTGCACACGGCCCTGGAGCCGGGCGCCGTCATCGAGCTCGGCTGGCGCGTCACGCGCAAGGCAGGCGCGTTCCCGTGGCTCGAGGTGAACGAGGCCATGGCCGCCGAGATTCCGATCGCGGAGCGCGTCGTGCGCGTGGAGCTTCCCGCCGGCGCGCAGCTTCGCGGCGGCGTCGCGAATCCGCCCGATGGCGCCGGCGCGGCGTGGACGAAGCCCGCGCGGCCCGACGTGCTGGACGGCGCCGCATGGGTCTGGCGGCGCACCGATGCGGCGGCCGTTCCCGAGGAGCCCGGCGCGCCCGCGCGCGCCACGTGCGTGCCGGTGCTGCGCCTGAGCACGTGCGCCGGCTTCGCGGCCCTCGCCGAGGAGTTCGCGCGCCGCGTCGCGGCGGCGGGCTCCGTGCCTCCCGATGCGCTCGCGGCGGTCAAGGACGCCGCGGCCAAGGAAACGGACTGGGAGCGCCGCGTGCTCGCGGCCCTCGATGTGCTTCCGAAGGAGCTCACGGTGAGCGCGGTAGGGCCGGCCCTCCAGAGCTGGCAGCCCAGGCCGCTTGCCGGCGTGTGGCAGGCAGGCGTTGCGACACCGCTCGAGCTCGCCGTCTTCCAGGCGGCGGCGCTCGACGCCGCGGGCATCGCGGCGCGGCCGGGCCTTGCCGGCGCCCGCGGCCACGCCGTCCCGGAATGCCCCGCGTTCGCGGGCTTCGAGGGGCCGCTCCTCAGGGTCAAGGATCCTGCCGGCGCATGGCGGCTATACGATGCGCGCGATGCGGCGCGCGGCGCGCCGCTTGAGATCGCGCTCGATGCGCCCGTCCTTCACGGCGCACTCGGCGCGGGCGATGCGGCGCCCGCCGTCCCGGCGTGGCGGCGAAAGGCCGTCTTCGCCGGAGAGATCGTCCCCGATGGCGCCGTGCGCGGCTCGCTGAGCTTCTCCGCGGCGGGCGGCGCCGTTCCGCACGGCACGCTCGTTCGGGAGCCGCAGCGCCTTGCCGATGATCTCGCCGCGCAGCTTCTGCCCGGCGGCAAAGCCAAGGGCGTGCGCGTCACGGCGCTGGAGCGGTCCGCGTGCAGCCTCGCGTGCACGCTGGAAGGCGCGCTGCCCGCAGCCGACGCGCTCGGGCTTCTCCAGCTCGACGTGAGCACGCTCGCAGGCGGCGTCGATGCGGCGCTTCCCGTCCTCGCGCCGCTCTCTCGGGCGTGCCCCGTGGCGCTCCCGGGGCCGGGCGTCGAGGAGCTCGACATCACGCTGGCGCTGCCCAAGAACATGAAGGTCGTCGCGCTGCCCGCATCGCTTTGCGTGCGCAACTCGCTCGGCGAGGTCACGGTCGCGGTCGACGCGCGCGCCGACGGCTCCCTGCGCATCGTTCGGCGGATTGTGCTGGAGTCCAAGGAAGCGCCCGCATCGGCGTTCGAGGAGGTGCGCGGCCTCGTCAATGCGTGGCGCGACCCGTCCGCGCGGTCGCTGCTTCTGCGCCGCGAATGAGGCGGCAAGCAGGCCGCGCGCGAGTTTCTCCGTGCGGCGCCAGGCTCAGCGGCCGCTCTCCTCGACCGGCGCGAACCTCACGTTGTCGAGGTAGAACGCCGTGTCCGCCGCCGCGGTGCTGCTGAAGCCGAGCCAGTCGAGCTCGCGGAAGTCGGCGCCCGCGAGCGGCAGGCCGGTGAAGACCTGCGGCGCGCCTCCCGGCGCGTGGAGCGTCAGCCGGAAGGAGCGCGGCGCGTCCTTGCCGAGCGCGGCCTCGATCTCGACGTGCACCCAGGTCTCGGCCGGAAGGCGGGCAAGCGGCTTCCCGGCGGCGCTCACCTCGCCGCTCCCGTCGAAGCGCACGCTCGGCCCCACGTTGCGCGGGTACTCGCCGGCGTCGCGCCATTCCGTGAAGAATTGCACGTTCCGGTCGAACCAGACATCGAAGCTCTGCCGGACGAGGCCCTCGCGCAGGCGCGGCTCGTAATAGAAATGCGGCTCCCAGGAGGGCTGCACGTCCTTCGCGTCGGCGACCTTGAGGCTGCGCCGGCCCGAGGCGGCCCGCTCCTCGGTCACGCGGATCGACGCGCCGCGAGCCTCGCCGCTCACGGCCGCCCGCGCGGGGCGGGCGCCGGCGGGCGTCGTCTCGAAGCCATCGTCCACCGTCAAGGGCGGCGGCGGCGCGGGCGGCGGAGGAAGCGGGCGGCGCGGGCAATTCGCGTGCCGGCAGCTCTCGACCCAGGCGGCATCGCCGTACAGCCCCGCGCGGCTCAGGTCGAGCGGCTGAAAGCCGAGCGCGAGGGCCGGGGAATCGGGCGCGAGACGGAAGTCGTGCTTCTCGATGTCGAGGAACCGCGGGTCGGCGATGCGCGACGCGCGGTCGAGCCCCAGGGCCTGCCACTCCTGGAACGAGCGGCGGTAGAAGCGGAGCCGGTCGCCGCCGCCCGCGTGCCAGTACAGGTTCTCGTCCCACGCGCCGAGCGGTTCCTTGGCCGCCAGGCGCTCGTTCAGCGAGCGTTCGCCGTACGGGATCAGGAGATCGCCTTGCGTGAGGTACACGATGTTCCGCAGGAACGCGCTCGGGCGCTTCTCGCTGTACGGCCAGAGGGCGTAGTCGGCGGAGAGCGCGAAGATGTTGTTCCGGATCACGTGCTCGTGGCCGCCGTTGTTGAACATGAGGCCGCCGCTCTGCGTGTTGTAGACGAGGTTGTTCTCGACGGTGTAGTTGCCGCACTGGGCATCCAGGTAGATGCCCCACCCGAACCGCGGCGTCGAGTACGGCCGGATGTCGTGGAAGACGTTGTTGCGGATCACGCTCCCGGGCGAGACGCCCAGGCAGTAGATCAGCCCCGCGTCGCTCAGGACGCCGTGGACGAGATCGTGAACGTGGTTGAGCTCGATGACGTTGTCGCGAGTGCGGTTGGGCTCCAGGCCCCAGTTCCAGCCGATGCTGATGCCCGAGTACAGGAGGTCGTGAACGTCGTTGTGGGAGATCCGGTTCCCGCTGCTCTGCGCGACCCACACCCCGACGCCGGCCGCGTAGACATGCCCCCCGTCGTGAATGTGGTTGTTGTCGGCGAGGATGCGGCTCGATTCGGCGGCATCCGTCTTCGCCATGGCGGCCTCTCCGACGCGAACGCCGCCCGCGCCGAGGTCGTGCAAGTGATTCTGCTGAATCCTGCAATCCTTGCAGCCGCGGCGAAACCAGATGCCGTACGTGCCGGCGTGCGCGACCTCGCAGCCCTCGATGGCGCACTCGCGCGCCCCGTCGGCCATGACGGCGGCGGGCACCTCGACGGCCGCCTGCGTGCTGCTGTTGCCCTCCGGCGCGAGCACCCAGTCGGCGTGCCGGAACGCGAGGCCCCGCAGCACGACGCGGTCGACGAACCGGCCCGCGTCCGCATCGCCGGCAAGGCGAACGAGCTCGGGCAGGACCGGCGCGATGACCTCGATGGTCTCCATGCGCTCGCCGGGAAGCGGCAGGTAGCTGAGGACTCCCGCGGCGCGGTCGAGGTACCATTCGCCCGGCCGGTTGAGGAGCTCGAAGGCGTTCTCGACGTAGTAGCGCTGGGCTTCCTCCCAGTAGCCGATGCACCACCATTCGCGCATGGGCGCGGCGAAGACGACCGTGTTCGACGCCGTGTCGACGGATTTCAAGGGATGGATGGAGGTTTCCCACGAATGCATCAGGATCACGTTCACGTCGCCGAGCTGCGGCCACGGCCGGATGTCGCCGGGCGCGAACACGAACCTGTCGCGGGCGACCGGCTTGGCATTCGGAATCGGGGGACCGGGCACGAGCGCCGCGATGCGGTGGTAGCCGCTGTCCGGGGAGCGCGCGCGCTGCCGGCGCCGGCCATCGACGAACAACTGGCGAAAGTACCACTGCCCGGCGCGCACCTCCGGCAGCTCGGCCTGCCACAGATCGCCCGCGCCCTTCCGCCAGCCGGTCACGCGCCGCCCGCCGCTCAGGACGGGCCGCTCGCTCGGATACGCCGCAATGACGAGTCCCGAGTCCTGCGGCTCGAGTACGAGCGGCTGCGCGAGGAAGTACACGCCGCCGCGGATGAGGATCGTGACGGCGTCCTTCTCCTTCAGGGCGCGCGCCTCGTCCCGCGCCCGCGCGACCGTGGCGAACGGCCCGTCGGTCCGCGCGGAGTCCGGCTCGGGGAGCCGCCCCGACCAGGCATCGTTGCCGTCCGGGGCCACGTACAGCTCCAGCGCGCCGGCGGCGGCCGCCCAGGCGGCGGCGATGCATGTGACTGCAGTTCTCGATCTACGCATGGGGCTCCTCGTTCGTGCGCGTGCCGTTCTCAGGATCTTACCCGCGATTCCCGGGGAAGCCAATCGCCTGGTGCCGGTAGAACTCGGCCGTGAGCGCCGCCGTGCGCTCCCACGTGAACTGCGCGCTCCAGGCGATGCCGCGCTCCCTGCGCGCGCGGGTCTCCCCCCGGTCCGCGGTGAAGGTCTTGTCGAGCTCGGCGGCGAGCGACTGGGGATCGTCGCGGGAGAAGTACCGCGCCGCGTCGCCCGCGACCTCGCCCAGGCAGCTCGTGTTCGTCGTGAGCACGGGCGCGCCGCACGCCAGGGCTTCGACGATGGGGAGGCCGAACCCCTCGTACCTGGAGGCGAAGACGAACGCGTGCGCCCGCCGGTAGAGCGCGGGAAGCACGCTGTCGGGCACGTAGCCCGGCAGGACGAGGCTCGTCTCGATGCCCGCGTCCCGCGCCGCGGCGCTGAGCGCCCACACCTGCGCATCGACGGCCTTGCCGACGAGGACCAAGGCGTGGTGATGCGCGTGCGCGGAAGCCGCGAAACCGCTGACGAGCGCCATGGGCTGCTTGCGCTCCGAGAGCGCGCCCACGGCGAGGACGTACGGCCGGTTGATGCCGAGCTGCGCCACGGTTTTCTCGTCCTCGACCTCGGGCTGCGCCGAGAAGCGTGCGTGGTCGACGCCGAGCGGCGTCACGACGATGGCGTGGCGGTACCGCGGGAAGATCCGCCGCACCCGGTCGCGCGTGTGGTTGGTGTAGACGATGATCCCGTGGGCACGCCGCACCGCCTGCGCGATGCGCCGGCGCCGCCTTCGCACCCACTCGGGGTCGTAGAGCTCGGGCGCGTCGAACACGCCGAGGTCGTGAATCGTGACGATCCGGCGGCATCCGCGCCCCATGAGCGACCACGGCAGCTTGATGCCGAGGGCGTGGTACACCCGCGCGCCGAATGCCCGGAAGGGCAGGAGCGTGCGCACGGGCGCGAATTCAGCCAGGTGCGCGCGGTCGCGGGAATGCGAGGCCCTGATGCCGGGCACGAGCTCGATATCCGGGGCATGCTTCCCCAGCGCGCGGACGAGATTGTGGATGTAGTTCTGAATGCCGCCGCGCTGCGGCTTCGCGGCGCTGGTCATGTCGAGAACGACCCGGATACGTGCGGCCATGGTCAGATTCTGAACCGGCCCGCAGGAACGCGCAAGGGGGGCGGCGGCATCGCGCGGCACGCCGCCGGACGCGGGCTCACATCCCCCACGCCGCGCGCTCGCGCGGCCCGGGCATGGCGCTCGGGTACGTGCCGTCGGCGCTCGGCGCGACCGGCGGCTTGCCATCGAAGCCGTACGCGGGAAGCGCGAACGACCGCTTCGAGGCCATCGCCTTGCCCCACTCGATCGCAGCGCCGGAGTAGCAGGCCATCTGCGCGACGACGGCGAGCATGGTGCTCAGGCACATGTAGTCGCCGTTGTTGATGGGCTTGCCCGAACGGATCGAGTCGAAGAGCGCCTTGTGCTCCATGTCGTACATGGACGGCTTGGGGCCCTCGTAGCGCCAGTTCGTTTCGCCCTGAATCCGGTTGGCGAGCAGGTCGCACGTTCCCTTGGTGCCGATGATGAGGTCCGAGGTCTCGTTGTAGCAGTCGGGCATGTCGCGGCAGAAGCCGAAGACGCGCGCGCCGTCCGCGTACTCGAAGACGACCGCGTGGTGATCGTACTGGTCGCCGTACTTCGGCTGGACGCACACCTGGCGGCCGCCGAGACCCCAGGCGCGGCGCGGGGGCACATCGCCGAGCGCCCACGATGCCTTGTCGAGGCTGTGGATCAACTGCTGCGAGGTCTGGTCGCCCGAGAGCCAGTTGAAGTGGTACCAGTTGCGGAGCTGGTACTCCATCTCGTTCCAGCCGGGTTGCCGCTCGCGGACGACGTACGGTGACGAGACGTACGTCTCGTGGATCGCGACGATCTCGCCGATGGCGCCCTCGCGAACGCGCCGCATGGTTTCCCGGACGCCCTCGTCGTAGCGCCAGCAGAGCCCGGACACGAGGCTCAGCTTCCTGGCGCGCGCCTCCTCGGCGGCCTGCATGGAGAGCGCGACGCCGGGGGCATCGATGCCGTGCGGCTTCTCGCAGAAGACGTGCTTTCCGGCGGCCACGGCGGCGTTCAGCATCGCGGGGTGGAAATGCGATGACGGGGCGATGAGAACGGCATCGATGTCGGTGGCGAGGAGATGCGTGTACGCGTCGAATCCCAGGAACCGCCGGTCGTCCTTCACCGCGAACTGCTCGGGCTTGCACGCCTTCAGCTCCGCGATGCACTCGTCCATGCGGTCCTGGAAGAGCTCGGCGAGCGCCGTGATCCGGATGTCGGGCCCGGCGTTCATCGCGTTCAGGGCCGCGTCGGTGCCGCGCTTGCCGCAGCCGATGAGGCCGATCCTGATGACGTCGCTCCCGGCGGCGTGACAGCCGGGCGCCGAGCCCGCGAGCGCCGCCGCGCCGAGGGCCGCTCCGGCCTTGAGAAACTCGCGGCGCGCTGCGCGCGCCTGCGAAGTCGTGTTCCCTTGCGACATGATGCCGTGCTCCTTTCTAGACGCCGAGCATGCGCCGAGTCCTCGCCGACGCGTACGCCCGTTCCGTGAGATGCATGATCCTGAGCGCGTTCGCTGCATCGTTGACGGCGGGCGCGCGATGCGCAAGCACACCGCGGGCGAAGTACTCGCACTCGGCCGCGTAGGGGTTGATCGCGCGGAACGGGATCGCCGCGAACGAGCGCGCGACGTCTTTGTTCCGGGCGGCGTCGTAGGCCGCATCGCCGAGGCCGAAGATTCCCTCGATCGTGCCGCCCGCGCTTTGCCCGATCGTGCCTTCCGCGAGCACGGCGCCGCGCGAGCCGTAGATCTCCAGGCGCGTGCGCGACGCCTCGTCGGGAATGCAGTAGAAGCAGTCGATCGTCCCGTGCGCGCCCGACGCGAACTCGAGGAGCAGCGTGGCCGCATCCTCCGACGTGTACTTCTGGACGAGGTTGCCGGTCACGGCGCCGATGGCGCGGATCGGCCCCGCGAAGTGCTCGAGGAGGTCGAGGAGATGCGTCGCCATGTCGATGAGGGCGCCGCCGCCGCCCGTGCTCGGATGTTGCCGCCAGGCGCCGGCGATCGGCGGGTACCAGCAGGCGAGCTGCGCTCGCAGGTAGACGAGCTTTCCCAGGCGGCTCGCGCGGATGAGGCTCGTGATCTTCGCGTGCGCGCCGTGGAACTTCATCATGTAGCCTTCCTGGAGGAAGACCCGGTGCCGCCGGCATGCGGCGACGGCCAGGCGCGCCTGGCGGACGTTCATGGCGAGCGGCTTCTCGCACAGGATGTGCTTTCCCGCCGCCGCGGCCGCGCGGATCTGCGGCAGGTGGCAGGCGACGGGCGAGGCGATGTAGACGGCCTGGACCTCGGGGTCGGCGAGCAGGTCCGCCTCGCGCGTGTAGGCCCTGGCGATGCCGAGCTCGGCGGCGATCTCCTCGGCCCCGGCGGGGTCCATGACCGCGACGACGCGGCAGTGCTTCGCCGCACGCATGCCCGGAATGGTCTTCCGCCGGGCGATCCCGCCCGCCCCGATCACGCCGAAATTGAGGCGCTGCGCACGCATTGTCCGTCCTCCTCGCACGTGAGCGTCACGGGCAGCAGACCGCGAGAGGCCCCACCGGGTTCCGCGGCGCCGACGCGGCCGTCGGACACGAGATTACTGCGCCGGCAGAAGCGCCTCGATCCGGTCCCGCCGAATCTCGATGTCGTGCAGCGTCATCGCGCTCTCCTTGTCCGCGCGCAGCCCTCGGCCCGTCATTGTAGCCGTGCCGGCGCCCTGCATCCACACCGGCGCGCGTTCTCGTGCAGCGAAAAGGCCGGCCGTTTCAACTGTACGCGTTGATCACCTTGACGAGCGCGCTCGCGATCTCGCGCATGTTCTTCGCCGAGTACGTCGGGTACGCGAAGCACGTGAAGGTGTGCGTCTGGTGCCAGAGGGCGTTCGGCACCTCGACCTTCGCGTAGTCGACGCTCGCCGGGTCCGTGTACTCCGTGGAGGCGAAGGGAAAGCCCGTGCGGCCGAAGCCGTGCCGTTCCGTGAAGGCCCGCTCGGTGTGGCACTGCGGCCAGAAGACGCGCCAGCACGGCGCGCCCTCGGCCGCCGCCGCGGCCACGAACTCGTCGATCGTGCAGTGCATGCGCTCGATGTCCAGCGAGAACGCGCACACGTACCAGCCGTTCCGGCGCTCGGGCGTGTCGATCGGCAGGTGCGTGACCTGCGGGAGGCCGCACAGCGCATCCATGAGGATGCGCGCGTTGCGCCGGCGCGCGGGGAGGTTCCAGGCGTCGATGCGCGCGAGCTCGGAAAGGCCGATCGCCGACTGCATCTCCGTCATGCGGTAGTTCCAGCCCACGCGGTTGTGGATGTAGGAGAGCTTCTGCTCCAGGGCGAGCAGGTTGAGGCGGTCCTTGACATCGTACCCGTGGTCGCGGACGCTGCGCGCCTGCCAGGCCAGGCCCTCGTCGTCCGTTGTGACCATGCCGCCCTCCCCGCCCGTCGTGAAGGTCTTGTTCTGGCAGAAGCTGCACGCGGCCATGTGCCCGATCGTGCCGGTCTTGCGGCCCTTGTACTTGCCGCCGAAGGCCTCGGCGTTGTCCTCGATGACGAAGAGATCGTGCGCCTTCGCGAAGGCCATGAGCGGATCCATGTCGCACACATTGCCGTAGAGGTGGACGGGAATGATGGCGCGCGTGCGCGTCGAGAGGAGCTTCTCCGCCGAGGCAATGCTGATGCAGTGGTCGTCGATGTTCACATCGGCGAAGCGGGGGATGGCGCCTGCCTGCACGACGGCGAAGCTCGTCGCGATGAAGGTGTAGCTCGGCACGATGACCTCGTCGCCCGGGCCGATGCCGAGCGCCGAGAGCGCGACGTGGAGCGCCGCCGTGCCGGTGGCGCAGGAGACGGCGTACGTGCTCCCCTGCCACGCCGCGAACGCCTCCTCGAACTCCATGCCCTTGAGGCCGGTCCAGTAGTTCACCTTGCCCGAGCGCAGGACCGCCGTGACGGCCGCGATGGCGTCCTCGTCGAACTGCGGCCAGTGCGGCAGCGCGGTCGTGACGGCCTTCGGGCCGCCGTTGATCGCCAGCGTCTTCACGATGGGGGCTTTCGTCGCCATGTCCGATGCACCTCCCGTATGCCATGCGCGAGGGCCGGCCTCGCCCGAAAAGCACCGCGCGCCATCGCCGAGGATCTGGCGCTCCCGCGGCATTCCATGGTTACATAATAGGTAGCCATGAAGACAAACGCCACAACCATGTTCGTGCTGCTCGCGCTCGCGCCGTACGCGGCGCCGCGCACCGCGGCGGCCGACCTCGCCGGGGTCGGCGCCGCCGAGGAGAGAATCACCCCGCCGCTCGGAACGCCCATGGCGGGGTGCTACGTCGAGCTCGGGCTCGCGATCAAGCGGGCCTCGCCGTTCGCGCACACGATCGTTGTCGAGCTCGCGAACGGATCGATCGGCTGCGTGCCCACGCGGCACGCCCGGCCGCAAGGCAACTACGAGGTCGTGAGCGCGCGCTGCGGCCCCGGCTCGGGCGAGATGCGGTGCGAGGCCGCATCGGCGCTTCTCAGGGAGGCGTATGCGGCAGCCGTGCGGGCCGACGCGAAATAGGCGCGAAAGGCGGCCGCGGGCGAGAACGGAGCGGGAGCCATGCCGGAGAAGAAGTACCGGGTCGGCGTCGTCGGGTACGGCTGGGCGGCGGGCGCGCACATCGCGGCGATCAACGCGGGCGCGCTCGGGCAGGTGACGAAGGTCTGCTCGTCGCGGAAGCTCGATCCCGCGGAGCTCTCCGCGCGGCACGGGTGCGCGATCGCGACCTACACCGACCTGCGGGCCATGCTTGCCGAGCCGGATCTCGACGTCGTCTCGATCTGCAGCTACCACCGCGAGCATGTCGAGCACATCCTCGCCGCCGCGCAGGCGGGCAAGCACATCATTGCGGAGAAACCGCTCGCCCTGTCGCTTGACGACGTACGGCGCATCGAACGCGCCGTCAAGGCGGCGCGCGTCGGCTTCTGCATCTGCTTCGAGCTGCGGTTCTCGGCCCAGTTCCGCACGACGAAATCGCTCATCGACCGCGGGCTCCTCGGGAAGCTCCACTACGGCGAGGTCGACTACTACCACGGGATCGGCCCCTGGTACCGCGAGTTCCTCTGGTGCACGACCAGCGAGGGCTGCGGGAGCAGCCTGCTCGAGGCCGGGTGCCACGCGATGGATGCGCTGCTTCTCTGCATGGGCGGCGATGTCGAGGAGGTGTGCTCGTACGGCGCCAAGTCATCGAGCCCGACGTACGCGCCCTACGAGTACCCCCCCACCACGGTCACCGTGCTCAAGTGGAAGAATGGCGCCGCCGGGAAATGCGCGTCGGTGATCGACTGCTGGCAACCCTACTACTTCCACACCCACCTCGTGGGCAGCGAGGGCAGTCTCCTTGACAACAAGTTCCACTCCAATCTGCTCGAGGGGCTGAGCCGCCAGGGGTGGAGCGAGCTCGGCTTCAAACCGGTGGATTCGGGCGATGTCGCCGATCATCCCTATACAACCCAGTTCGACGCGTTCTTCGAGTCCCTGGAACGGGGCGGCCCGATGCCGCTCACGGGGCTTGCCGAGGCCGTGAGGACGCACGAGGTCATCTTCGCGGCCGATCTGTCGGCGCGGCGCGGCCGGCCGGTCCGGCTCGAGGACCTGCCGGCGCGGTGAGATGCCGCCGCGCGAGGAACGCGGGCGGCGCGAGGGTGACCGTTCACAGTGCATCTCGAACACGCGGGTCTTTCTGATTCACCACAGAGAAACCAGAGGCCACAGAGGACGGAACGTGAGGCGGTGCGTGGCGCGGTGTTTATTGCGGCGCTCTCTCTGCTTTCGTCTCTGTGCTCTCTGTGCCTCTGTGGTTATTCCTCTCTTCGTTTTCCATCTCTGACGTGACGCCTGTGCACTCAGACGGACACGGAGAGAACCGTGCGAACGGTTACGCGGAAGGAGTTGAGAAGATGCGCACGAACGCCGTACGAAATCTCGCGTTCTTGATTCTGGTCGCAGGGTCCGGTGCGCTCAGTGCGGCCGCGCCGGCGGCCGAGACGGTGCGGCAGCGGCTCTGGATCTGGGGGCACCCCGCGGGCGTCTACAACGAGAGCTACCTCGTCCCGCTCGGCAGGACCTCGTCGATCGAGCCGGTCGACGCGGCGCGGCACATGGGGATCGCCAACATGGTCTTCGTCCGCGACCGCGGAACGCCGGCGCCGCCCTTCGATGCCTACTACGGGCCGTTCCGGACGCTCGACCGCGTGTACTGGTCGCTCGTGGCCGCCGGCGGGAGGACCTCGCAGATCGAGCGCGACGCCGCCCTGGCGCTCGCCGAGCGCAACGAGAACATTGCCGGCTTCATCCTCGACGATTTCTTCCCGGAGCCCGCCTGGGGCAACGCGGCCGATCCGGTTCCCTCCTCGCGGCTGTGGTTCGCCGACAACAAGCCCGCCTTCCCGGTGACGCTCACCGTGCGCGCGCCCCGCGCCGAGCGGTGCGATGCCGTGGAGCTCGTCCAGACCGACTGGCTCACGGGAGACTACCGCGCCAAGACCGCGGCGATCGAGCTTTCGGCCGATGGGGAAACGTGGAACGAGGCGGCGCGCGGCGTCGTGCCGAACGAACCGCGCGCCGTGCTGCGCCTGGCCCTGCCGGAGACGCCTTTCGCCGCCCTGCGCATCCTCTTCCTCGATACGCACGACCGGCACGGCGCCTTCAGCGTCGGGCTCGGCGGGCTGCGGCTGCTCCGGGCCGGGCGTGTGCTCGATCCCTCCGGGTGGACGGCCGCCGCGTCATCGACGTACCAGGACTACGACCCGTCGGTCCTGCTCGCCGCGCCCGGCGCCCCGGAGCCGCCCTTCAAGACCTCCCTGACTCCCGCGGATCTGCGAGCCCTCGGGGGGCGGAAGGTCCGCGGCCGCGGCCTGCCGATCATGTGCGTGATCTACACGCGGCAGATAAAGGAGCGGGCCAAGGCGCACCTTGCCGAGGTCGACCAGATCTGCATGTGGACCTGGCGGCCCGCCGACCTCGATCACCTCGAGGCCAACTTCGCCGCGCTCAAGAAGCTCGTCCCCGGCAAGCAGCTCTTCCTCGGCTGCTACATGTACGACTTCCACGAGAGCAAGCCCCTGCCCGTTGCGCTCATGCGGCGGCAAGTCGAGCAGGGCTGCGAGTGGTTGCAGGCGGGCTTGCTCGAGGGGATCATCTTCCTCGCCACGGCGAATGTCGATGTGGGCCTGGAAGCCGTCGAGTGGACGCGCGAATGGATTCGCACCAACGGCGACCGGGCGTTGCGGCGAACCGCGGTGCGGTGAGCGTCGCCGGCTTGGCAAACGTGCGGCCACCGTTTAGGATGGGGTGCGAGACTGCAACCTCGCCGAACAAGAACTGAAGGAGATGCCATGGATCGCCGCACGTTCTTCACGACGTCGCTCGCCGCCGCCGGCGCCGGTGCGCTGGCCGTCAACGCCCGCGCCGCCGGAGCGCCGAAAGATGCGCTGCCGGTCGGAAAGATCGGCAACTTGCAGGTGAGCAGGATGGTGCTTGGCGGGAACCTCCTGACGCATTACACCCACAGCCGCGACCTGCGGTATGTCTACAACCTCACGGCGCACTACAACACCGACGAGAAGGTCATGGAGACGCTGGCCCTGGCGGAAGCGCACGGCATCAACACCGTGTCGATGCACAATCCGCCGCGGCCGATCAGCGTCCTGAAGAAATACCGGCAGCAGGGCGGGAAGATCCAGTGGATCATCTGCCCGACGGCCGGCGTCGGCACGGAGGAGTACGTGACGCAGGTGAAGGATCTGATCGATTCGGGCTGCGAAGCGATCTATCTCTGGGGCGTGCACGCCGACCCGCTGGCGGCGCAGGGCAAGATGGACCTGATCGCCAAGGCCGTCGAGGTCGCCAAGGATCTCGGCGTGCCATCGGGCATCGGGTGCCACGACCTGAACGTCGTGATCCAGTGCGAGAAGCACAAGGTGCCGTGCGACTTCTACATCAAGACGTTCCACCATCATAATTACCCGAGCGGCCCGAAGCCGGACCAGTTGCAGGCGCCCTATGCCGAGCATCCCGGCTACTGGTGCCGCGATCCGCAGAAGACCATCGAGGTGATGGCGAACGTCGAGAAGCCGTGGATGGCGTTCAAGATCATGGCGGCCGGCGCGATTCCGCCGAAGGACGCGTTCGGGTACGTGTTCGAGAACGGCGCGGACCACGCGCTCGTCGGCATGTTCGATTTCGAGATCGCCGAGGACGTCGCGCTGCTCAAATCGATCCTGCCGGCGGTCACACGCGCGCGGCCGTGGCGGAGCTAGCCATCTCGGGCGCCCGCCGTCGGTTCGCGCGTAGCGCACACGCCCCGCGCGGCGTCTACCGGCCGTAGGCGCCGGGCCGCGCGGGCGCCGGCGCGGGCAGGTACGGCCGCACGCCGCCGTCGAGGCCGAATTCGACCCGGAGCAACCCCGGCCGCTCCCGGAAGGGCGCCTGCGGGTCGTTGCCGAAGAACGTGCTCCACCAACTCCCCTCGCGGTCGGCGAAGAACATGTTGTGGCCGCCGTGCGGGATCGCCAGGCGGCGCTCGCCGTAGGGGCCCATGAGGCTCGGCGCGCGCGCGACGAAGCAGTGGTACTCGCCCGCGACGAAGTCCGCGCACGCGAGGTGGTAGGCGCCGCCGGCCTTGAAGACGAACGCGCCCTCGAAGCCGACCTGGGGCGCGTTCGAGGGCGCGCAGAGGCGCGGTTCCTCGGCCAGATCGCTCATGTCGTCCTTCATGCGCGCGATCTTGCCGTTCTGGTAGACGAAGTAGACGCTGCCGTCGTCATCGCAAAAAAGCGATGCGTCGATCTCGGCCGTGAGCGGCCCGCCGGGCTTCACGTCGGCGTAGGGGCCCTCCGCCTTGCCGGTCGTGCTCTTGAGAATTCCGGTGCCGCCGTAGTTGACGCAGTACGCGAGCCAGAACGTCTCCTTGAACCAGTGGATCTCGGGCGCCCACACGGCGCGCTTTTTGTCGACCGTCTTCTTCTGCCACGTGCCGTCGCGCTCGAACGTCCACACGAGGCCGAGAGGCTCCCACGTCTTCAGGTCATGCGATCTCCAGACGCGGATTCCCTCGTTCGTCTCCCACCACGCCGGGTAGCCGGTCGTGCCCGTCAGGTAGTACGCGTCGCCGGCGCGGCACACGCACGTGTCGCGCACCGGGAAGTCGAAGAGGGGCTCGAGGCGCGCGACGCCCGGCGCGCCGGTCACTCTGCGGATCGCCGCGATCTCGGCCGGGTCGTACGGCGAGCCGTCCCGGCGCATGATGTCGTGGAACCAGACCTTCGGCTCGGGCGCGTTCCGCGGCGAGCCCCACGGGAACTGCGCCTGCGTCCTGCCGTTGACCAGGCCCCAGGCGTAGCAGCCCACGGCCTCGCGCGTGAAGAGCGGGAGGTCCGTGTCCCAGCGGCTGCCCTGGAGCCGCGCCATCCACTCCGTGCAGATGACGGGCCGGCCGTGCGCCTTGTGCGCGGCGATGGCCTGCGTCATGCCGTCGAAGTTCGTGTAGGCGTGGAAGCTGATGACATCGGAGCGCGCGCACTGGGCCGCGTTCAGGTTGGGGTAGGCGCCTGTCCACACCGACACGGTGAGCGGCTGGTCCGGATTCGCGGCGGCGGCCCACGCGAAGGCCGCCTCGACGAGCGGCAGGCTCTTGTCGCCCATGTTCGTGTTGCCGGGCTCGTTGTAGAGATCCCACATGATGACGCGGGGATCCCTGCCGAACCGCCCGGCGATGTCCTTGACGTAGCGCTCGAGGTCGGGCCACACGTTGCGATCGGTCACGGCCGCCAGGCCCGGGCTCGGCGTCCAGCTCGGGAGGATCATGCCGGGGATCGGCTCCCGCTGGGCGCCGAGCGACGGCGCGGTCAGGAGCGGATCGCCGAAGCAGCAGTCGTCGAAGAACACGATCGCCGTCGTGATGCCGTGGCGCGCGGCGATGCCGAGAAAGCGGTCGATACGCTCCTTGAGGCCGTCCGGGTCGTGCTTCCAGACGAGATACTGGAGGAAGACGCGGCAGGAGTTGAAGCCGATGCCGCGCGCCCAGCCGAGCTCGCGGTCGATCGCCGGCGCATCGAACGACTCGGCCTGCCAGAACTCGGTCGTGTTGCAGGCGCTGCTTGGCACGTAGTTGAAGCCGCAGATCCAGGGCTGCGCCCGGTACCATTCCCAGGCCTTCTCGGGCGACCAGCGCGCGGACGCGGCCGGCGCGCTTTCTGCGGCCGGAAGCGCGGCCGCGCCGCACGCGATTGCGGCGACGAGACGAAATGCGGTTGTTCTCATGACGGCCTCTCCCGGGGATTGCTCGAACGATTACCCGTCCCGTACGTATTCGGTGAACCCGTGCGTCGAAACGCGCAATGCACGCGTCCGTTGCGCAATTGCGGCCCTGCCGGCGCTATGGGGGCCGGGAACGAGGTTCTCTCTGCGGCAATCGCTCGGCGTCCCTGCTCACCCTGAAACAACCCCCCTTCCGTCCCCCCTTCAGGGGAAGGGGGGAAACGCCGGCCACGGCCGGCGCCCGTGCGTCGAAACGCGCAATGCACGCGTCCGTTGCGCAATGGCGGCTCTGCCGGCGCCATGGAGGCGGGGACCGGAGGTCTCCACGGCGGCAATCGCTCGGCGTCCCTGCTCACCCTTACACAACCCCCCTTCCGTCCCCCCGTCGGGAGAAGGGGGGAC
>JBFZCA010000372.1:0-7003 GCA_041308205.1 Planctomycetota bacterium
CGGCCTGTCCGCCGACGCCGCGGCGACGCTGGTGCGCCGCATGCTGCTGGGCGCGGCGGCGCTCGCGGCCGCGGGGCGCGACGCCGAGGGACTGGACACCGCCGTCGAGGAGGTCAACTGATGCAGCCGGTGCAATGCATCTGCGCGGGCCACGTGTGTCTCGACATCACTCCGGCGATCGCGCCCAAGGCCGGCGCCGATCTGCGCGAGCTGCTCATCCCGGGAAGCCTGGTCATCATCGGCGCGCCGAAGCTCTCCTCGGGCGGGCCGGTGTCGAATGTCGGCATACCGCTCGTCAAGCTCGGCATCCGCACGGCCTTCATGGGCAAGGTCGGCGATGACCTCTTCGGCAAGGGGCTGCGCGAGCTTTTCGCGCCGTACGGCGCCGAGCGCTCCATGGCGGTCGTCCCCGGCGAGGTCACCTCCTACACGGTGGTCATCGCGCCGCCCGGCTACGACCGCATCTTCCTGCACAACCCCGGCGCCAACGACACGTACCACGCCGCCGACGTCGACTTCGACCAGGTCGCCGAGGCCGCGCTCTTTCACCTCGGCTACCCGCCGCTCATGCGCCGCCTGTACGAGGACGGCGGCGATGAGGTCGCGCGAATATTCTCCCAGGCCAGGAAGGCCGGCGCCACGACGAGCCTGGATCTCGCGTTTCCCGATCCGGCCTCGCCGGCGGGCCGGGCGCCGTGGCGGGAGATCCTGGCGAAGACCCTCCCGCACGTCGACATCTTCCTCCCGAGCTGCGAGGAGCTCATGTACATGTTCGACCGCGACACGTTCCGGGAGCTCAGGAAGCGGTCGCCGGACGACCCCGTGCGGGCCTACGACGAGACGCACTTCCGTTTCCTGGCGGCCGAGGCGCTCGCCCTGGGCGCCGGCATCGTGGGGCTGAAGTCCGGCATGCGCGGCATCTACATCGCCACGGCGTCCGAGGAACGCCTGCGCGGCTTCGGGCGGGCGAAGGCGTCGCGCGAGTTCGCCCGCCGCGAGCTGTGGCAGCCCGCGTACGAGGTGGAGCAGGTGCGGTCGGCGACCGGCGCGGGCGACAACGCGATCGCGGGGTTCCTGGCCGGGTTCATCAACGGACTGGGGCCGGTCGACTGCCTGCACGCGGCGGCCATGGCCGGCGCCGACAACGTGAAGGAGCTGGATGCGACGAGCGGCGTGCGCTCGTGGGAGGCGACGGTCGCGGACATTCCGCGCCAGACGCCCGTCGATGTCCGCGCCGGCCCGGAGTTCGCGTTCGACGCGCGCCTCGCGCTCTGGCGCGGCTCGCGCGACGGCGCGGGCGTGCGGCCCTGAGCGCGGGGGCCGCATGCTGTTCCACCTGAACCTCGGCAGCAACATCGAGCCGCGGCGGGAGCACCTCCGCGGCGCGCTCGCCCTCATCGAGAAGACCGCGGGGGTCTCGGTCGTCGGGTGCTCGCGCATCTACGCGACGCAGGCCGTCGACATGGCCGCGCCCGCCGGGCCGTTCCTGAACTGCTGCGCCGCGATCCGCACGTCGCTGCGCGCGGACCGGCTCCTCGCGCGCATCAAGGAGATCGAGCTCCTGATGGGCCGCCCGGCCGCGAGCAAGGGCGCGTGCGTCTCGCGCATCATCGACATCGACATCGTGCTGGCCGAGCACCTCGTGCTCGACGGTCCCGAGCTTACGATCCCCCACCCCGCGCTCGAGCGCCGGTCGTTCTTCCTCTGGCCGCTCCTCGAGATCTGCCCGGGCGCCGCCGACCCGCGCACCGGGCGCTCGCTGCGGCGCTTCCTGGCGGCGGAGGTCGTCCCGCCCATCATCGAGACGCTGCCGGCGCCCCTGCCGTGATCCGCGGTGCGGGGCGCCGTGTGAGCGCGCGCTACGCCCCCGCGCGCCGCCTGAGCCCCACGAACAGCGCCAGCATGATGCCGCACGCCACCGAGACGTTGAGCGACTCGACCGCGTCGCTGCCGGGAATCCTCACCAGCCGGTCGCAGGCGGCGCGCACGGCCGGGCTCATGCCGCCGCGCTCGCTTCCCATGATGAGCACCGTGGGCGCGGCCTCGGCAGCCGCGGCGGTCACGTCCTTGCCGAAGACATCGGTCCCGACCACCGTGAACCCCTTGCGCTTGAGCGCGGCGAGGAGCGGCACGACGTCCTCCGCGCGGTACAACTGCACGTGCTCGGCGCCGCCCTGCGCGGTCCGCATGACCGCCGGGCTCAGCTTGTGGGGCGATTCCCCGCCGGCCAGGACGACCGCCGAGGCCCCGAAAAACGCGCACGATCTGAGCATCGCCCCCAGATTGTGCGGATTCGCCACCGACTCGAGCACGAGCACGAACGAGTCCGGCCGGCACGGCGCCCGGCCGAGGTCGTCGGCCGGCAGGATGGGCTTCTCGGCCGCGAGAATCACGATGCCCTCGTGGTGCGGCGTCCCCGCCGCCTTCACAAGCTCGCCTTCATCGACCGTCCGGTACGGAAGGCGCTGCGCCGCGGCCCACGACAGCACGTGTCCGAGCAGCTTCTGCTTGTCGGCCGCGATCAGAATCCTGCAGATGGCGTCCCGCCGCCGTTCGAAGAGTGCGAGGCATGCGTGCCAGCCGCACACCGCCATGGGCCGTGCATGAGTCATAAACGCCGCTCCTTGGGTATGTCCGGCCGCAATTCTGCCCCAACTCGCCGGATTTCGCCAGCGCGTTCCGGAAGCGCCGCCCCGGCGCCGATATGCTCCATGACAACGCGCCTCCCTGACGATATGAATGATAATGCCGCCTGTTTGCGATTCCGGAGAAGTTCCGGTAACTTTGCATGGGCGCGCGGCGCGTCCGAGAGGAGGACCGTGTATGTGCATGCATATCCTGCTGAGCGTGTGGCTCTGCGGCGTACCCCAGACGCCCGGCATCGACCCCGGCGAGATCGAACGCTGCATCGACGTTTTCCTCGGCAGCGACACGAGCAAGAGCGCCGATGCGCTGCAGATCCTCTGCCAGCATCCGCAGCCCGTGCGGGATGCCATCGATGACCGTCTCGAGGACATGGATGACGCGAAGGTCAAGGAACGCCTCCAGGCCCTCAGGCAGCGCGTGCTCCAGGTCGGGCTGGCGCGCACGATCTTCCAGCGCATGCAGAGCGGGCTGACATTCAGCGGGCAATGGGCCGACCTGGCGCAGTACGACGCGCACGTCGATCAGGTCCTCCTCGCCCTCGTGCGCGATCCGCAGATCGGCGTGGCGATCGGCGACGGCCCCCTGCAGGCCGTGCGCGAGACCGCGTTCCAGGCCATCCGCGAGGGCGCGCTCCAGGCCATCGCCGACCTGAAGCTCGCGGCGCTGCTCCCCGACCTCAGGACGATCACGGAGGACGTGCTGAACGAGGACTGGCTCATCGAGGGCGCCGGCATGGCGATGGCGGAGCTCGGAGACCGCGCCTGGATCGACCGGCGCCTCGATGCCCTCAAGAAGACGCTCGCCGAATCCGCGGCCGATGTGCCGCGCCGTTACGCGGTCCACAAGCTCCTGTCGCGCTATCACTACCGCCTCAACGAGTACGACCGGGCGATCGAGGCGTACGACGCGACGGCGGCCATTCTCGAGGGGCGCGCGGCGACGCTCACGGGCCGCGACGCTCGCGCGCTCAAGCGCATGCTCTGGCTCACGTACTACAATGCCGCCTGCTCGGCCGGCAAGGCGGGTTCCATGGATGCGGTGTTTCAGTACCTGGAGAAGGCGCTCAAGGCCGACTCCGGCACGACGGCCGTCCAGGAGCTCGCCGCCAACATCCGCGAGGATGGCGACCTGAAGGATGCGCGCAAGGATCCGCGCTACCGCGACTTCGCCGACCGCCTGCGGCGCATCCTCGCCGGGCAGGTCGAGAAGCTCTAGCGCATGCCGCGGGTCAGGTGGAGGATCCGCGTCGAGGGCATAGTCCAGGGCGTCGGCTTCCGTCCCGCGGTCTGGCGCTACGCCACGGCCCTCGATCTCGCCGGATCCGTCCGCAACGAGGGCGGCGATGTGCTGATCGATGCCGAGGGCGAGGCGCCCGCGCTCGAGCGCCTGCGCGCACTGCTGGAGCGCAGCCCCCCGCCGCGCGCGCGCATCGCATCGGTCACGTGCCGCGAGGCCCCGCCCCGCGGAGGCGAGGGCTTCGCCATCGAGCCCTCGGCCGATGCCCCCGCGCAGCGCCACATTCCGCCCGACATGGCGACCTGCCCCGACTGCCTCGCCGAGATCCGCGACGCATCCGCGCGCCGGTCGGGCTACCCCTTCACCAACTGCACGAATTGCGGCCCGCGATACACGATCATCGCCGACCTGCCGTACGACCGCGCACGCACGTCCATGGCCGCGTTCGCCATGTGCGACGAGTGTCGCCGCGAGTACGAGAACCCTTCGGACCGGCGCTTTCACGCCCAGCCGATCGCGTGCCCCCGCTGCGGGCCCGCGCTCAGGTTCGCGGGCACGGGCGGAGAGGCTCGCGGCCGCGAGGCGCTCGCGCGCGCGGTCGCCGCGCTCCTGCAGGGGCGCATACTCGCCGTCAAGGGCCTGGGAGGCTACCACCTCGCCTGTGCGGCCGGGGACCGCGAGGCGGTCGCGCGCCTCAGGCAACGCAAGGGCCGCGAGGCCAAGCCCTTCGCGGTGATGGCGCCCGATCTGGAGTCCGCCGAGCGCCTGGCCGAGCTGGACCCGGTCGCGCGCGCGCTCCTCACCGGACCCGAGCGGCCCATCGTGCTCCTGCCGCGCAAGGAAGGCTGCGGCCTGCCCGAGGAGCTGGCGCCCGGCCTGCGCCGCATCGGCCTCTTTCTGCCCTACACGCCGCTCCACGACCTCCTGTGCGCGGGCGCCGGCCGGCCGCTGGTGATGACGAGCGGCAACCTGACCGACGACCCCATCGCCTACACCGAGGAAGATGCGGCGCGGCGTCTCGGGCGCATCGCCGATGCGTTTCTGGACCACGATCGCCCCATCCTCAGGCGCTGCGAGGACTCGGTCGTCGCCGTCGGCCGCGGCCGGAGCGCCATGGTCAGGCGGGCGCGCGGGTACGCGCCCGCGCCGATCGCCGTCAGCCGCGCGGGAAGCTCGACGATCCTGGCGGTCGGCGGCAACCTCAAGAACACGTTCTGCCTGCTTGCGGGCCCGCACGCCTTCGTGAGCCCGCACCTCGGGGAGCTCCAGCACCTCGCCGCCTTCGAGCAGTTCCGGCGCGACATCGCCGATGCCGAACGCCTGCTCGGCGCGCGGCCGGACGCCGTCGCGTGCGATCTGCATCCGGACTACCTGGCGACCGCCTACGCGCACGAGCGCGGGCTCCCGGTCGTGGGCGTCCAGCACCACCATGCCCACATCGCGGCGTGCCTGGCCGAGCACGGCGAGGACGGCCCGGTGATCGGCGTCGCCTTCGACGGCCTGGGCATGGGGCTGGGGGGCGAGCTGTGGGGCGGCGAGTTCCTCATCGCCTCCGCCGCCGCGTTCCAGCGCGCGGGACACCTTGCGCCGCTCCTTCTTCCCGGCGGCGAGAAGGCCGAACGCGAGCCCTGGCGCGTCGCCATCGCGTGCCTTGCCGCGGCGGCGCCCGAGGCGCTCGATGCGTGGGTGCGCGCGCAGGCGGGGGCCCGCGATGCGGCCGGCGTCAGGGAGCTCCTCGCCCGCGATGTCAACTGCGTGCCCGTCTCCTCCGCGGGCCGCCTGTTCGACGCGGTCGCCGCGATCGCCGGCATATGCCTCGACAGCAGCTACGAGGGCGAAGCGGCGATGCGTCTCGAGGACCTCGTGCGCGACGACGCGCCGGGGCCGGACTACGAGCTGCCGCTCGACTGCGCGTCGCGCCCGTTCCGCCTGCGCTGGGAACCGCTCGTCGCCCGCGTGTGGGAGGACCGCCGCCGCGGCGTCCCCGCCGAGTGCATCGCCGCGCGCTTCCACCGCGGCCTCGCGGCCGCGGCCTGCGCCATGTGCGCCCGCATACGGGACGACACCGGCCTGACCGCGGTGGCGCTCTCGGGCGGCGTGTTCCACAATAGCGTGCTGACCGCGATGTGCGTCCGGCTGCTCGAGGCGCGGGGATTCCGCGTGCTCGCGCACCGCGACTTTCCGCCGGGGGACGGCGGCATAAGCCTCGGCCAGGCGCTCATCGCCGATCGGAAACTCGCGCAATGAACGCCGGCGACGACGTCATCCTGCTCTCCCACGGCGCGGGCGGAAAGCTCACCGCCCGCCTCATCGACTCGGTCTTCCTGCCGCGCTACGGCAACGAGATCCTGCATCGGCTCGGGGACGGCGCCGTGCTGCCGCCGCTCGCCGGCGATCCGGTGATGACGACCGACGCCTACGTCGTCAGCCCGCGTTTCTTCCCGGGCGGCGACATCGGATCGCTCGCGGTCCACGGCACGGTCAACGACCTCCTCATGTGCGGCGCCGAGCCGCGGTGGCTGAGCCTCGCGTTCGTGCTCGAGGAAGGCTTCGGGCTCGACGAGCTCGCGCGCATCTGCGACTCGATCGGGCAGGCCGCCGCGGGCGCGGGCGTCATGATCGTCACCGGCGACACGAAGGTCGTGGAGCGCGGCCGCGGCGATGGGATCTACATCGCGGCGGCGGGCGTCGGCGAGCGCGTGCGGGGCCTCGACCTCGGGCCGCACCGCGTGCGCGCCGGCGATGCGATCATCCTCAGCGGGCCGGTCGGCCAGCACGGCGTGGCCATCCTCGGGGCGCGCCGCGAGCTGGCGTTCGCCACATCGGTCGCGAGCGACTCGCGCGCGCTGGTGCGCGAGGCGCGCGCGCTCTTCGCCTTCGGCGGCGCCCTGAGAACCATGCACGACCCGACGCGCGGAGGCCTGGCCACCTGTCTCAACGAGGTCGCGCGCGCAAGCAACCTGCGCATCGCGATCGACGAGGACGCCGTGCCGCGCGACGCGCGCGTCGAGCATGCCTGCGAGCTTCTCGGCATGGACTCGCTCTACATGGCCAACGAGGGGAAGCTCGTCGCGGTCGCGGCCCCCGGCGAGGCGGCGGCCATGTGCGCGGCGCTGCGCGC